>DATEKY010000594.1:0-3295 GCA_035277225.1 Xanthobacteraceae bacterium | reverse complement strand
AGTCGGGCGAATATCGCCTCTATTCGCGCAAGAAGAATCCGCAGACCGGACGCCGCCGCAATCTCGGGACGTTTGCCTCCCGTGCGGCGGCCGAGAAGCATGAGCGTGCAGTGCAATATTTCAAGCGGCACTGAGCATCACACCCGAGGTCTCTGCCGGACTAGACCCGGAATCGAGACCGGTTCTCGGGAACGATCACGCTGCCTCGGGTCTTTCCCCTGCGGCGAATGGTGGCTAGAACCACGCCGGGCCGGCTCCGGCCGGATGAAGGGACGCGACCCAAGGAGACCTTTTTGCGATGAAGACCGGATCAGTGAAGACCATGCTGGCCGCCGGCCTCATGCTGGCGTTCGGCGCACTTGCGACGCCCGCGGGTGCGCAGCGCGCCGACGACATGCGGCCGGGGCAGGGCGGCGGACAGAACCCGTGCGTCGGCGACGCGCAGAAGCTGTGCAACGAGTTCATTCCCGACCGCGGCAAGGTCGCCTCGTGCCTGTTCAGGAACAAGCCCAAGCTGACGCCGGCATGCCGCGCCGAGCTCGGCGGCGGCGGGCAGAAGGCTACCGGCTCGCGCAAGGCCAAGCGCCACGGCAAGCGCCATCGCCGCCGCTAATCCTTCCTCCATCAAAAGCAAGCCGGTCGCGATCGCGGCCGGCTTTCGCTTTTGAGAATACGTCCAATCAGGCCGCGCCCGGGCTGAAGAAGCGTGCCGGCACAACCTATATGCGGCGTGACATCAATCGAGGACTTTTCATGCCTGCGTCGCAAGCCACCGTCCCGACCGCATCCGCCAGTCGCTACCTGCAGCAACTGTGCAAGCACTGGAGCCACAAGTTCGCCGTCGAGTTCACGCCCGAGCGCGGCACCATTCCGTTCGACGAAACGCGCCGCTGCCTGCTCGATGCGACGCCCGAGAAACTCGCACTGCGCATCGAGGCGGCCGACGACGCCACGCTCGAGCGCACGCAGGGCGTGGTGATCGATCATCTGAAGCGCTTCGCGTTCCGCGAGGATTTGGGCAATGTGCAGTGGACAAGGGCATCGTAGCCCTTGACCCGGGTGCGCGAGGCGACGCCCGGAGCCTGGATCACCTGGATTTCGCTGCGCTCATCCGGGCTACGGCCCACGCTCGGCCACCTCAGGATGACAAGGGTGTTTTGCGTGGAGCGTTGCCCGCGCTTCGGCGATTATCCGGTCCTGACAGGAGCCCTTCGATGAAGACCACGATGCTGCTGCCGATACTCGCCATGGGCGGATTTCTTCTGACCGGGGGAGCCGCGGTTCATGCCATGCCGGTGACCGCGCTGGAGCAGGCGGCGCCCGCCGCCGCCACGCAGGTCTATCATCGCGGGCAGCCGCATCGCCGCGCGCGCGTCACCGTCTATCCGCATTACGACGAGCCGTACCCGTATTTCGCCGACTACAGCTATTACTATCCGGCGGTGCGCGGCTTCGAGGATTACAATCCGGTCCCGCGCGGCAACATGCGCGGCTGCACCGTCGATCTTGGCTACGGGCGATACGAGTCGTGTGACAAATAGTTAGACTAATCGTAGCCCGGGTGAGGGAAGCGACACCCGGGGCCGTAGCTTGTGGGGTGAGTCCCGGATTTCGCTGCGCTCATCCGGGCTACGGGGCCGCCGCTTACTCCAACCCGGTCGGCACCTGCTTGTTCTCGCTCTTGAGGTTCACGCCGGCGCCGATCGCCATCGTCTCCAGCAGCGCGGCGAAATCGCCGGCGAGATATTTTTCCGGATCGGGCTTGAGCTGCGCCGCGCCGAAATGCTGCTGCAGCACCTCGCGCGCCGCCGCCGTCACCGGCATCGGCACGCCCATCTCGGTGCCGAGCGAGAGTCCGAGGTCGAGATCCTTGCGCAGCAGCTCGGGCGTGAACGTCGTGGTCCAGTCGAGATTGACCAGCGCCGGCGACTTGTAGCGCGTGAACATCGAGCCCATCACGCCGTTGTTCATGAACGCGAGGAAGGCGTGGCGCGGCACGCCGGCCTTCTCGGCCACCAGCATGATCTCGATCAGGTTCTCGATCACGACGCCGAGCATTACGTTGTGTGCGATCTTGCACACGCGCGCGAGCTCGCCTTCACCCACGTAAGACACGCCCTGCGGCGCGAACACCTGGATCAGCGGTTCGACCTGGCGGAACAGCGCCTCGGGGCCCGACGCGACCGCCGACAGCTTGCCGGCTTTGATCACCTTGGCGTTGCCGCTCACCGGACAGGCGAGGAAATCCGAGCCGAGCTCCTTCAGCTTGGCGCGGATCGCCGCCGACTCGTCCAGCGCGATGGTCGAGCAATCGACGAACACGCTCGGCAGCTTGCCGTTGCGCCCGTGCACCACTCCTTCGTGGCCGAAATAGACCTCTTCCAGATCCTTGCCGGTGGAGACGATCGAGAACACCACATCGCAGCCCGCGAGATCGCCGAGCTTGTCGACGACCTTGCCGCCCGACTTCGCCAGCGGCTCGGCCTTCGCACGCGTCCGGTTCCAGATCGAGACGTCGTGGCCCGCTTTCAGCAGGCGCTCCGCCATGGGAAAGCCCATGCGGCCCATGCCGATCCAGCCGATTTTCTGCGCATTGCCAGCCATTTGTTCCTCCCGCGACTGCGGCGGCAGTAACACGGCCGAAATAGCGCTTCAATCGCGCACTTCGCTTCAAGTGCAAGGCGGACTTGCAGGAGAGCGTCTCGCCAGCGCGGAGGGGCCGTGATAGGCACGCGCCACTCGCCGGACGGGCAAGATTTGAGGATTTGAAAATGGCCGACAAGTTGAACGTGATGACGATCGTGGGCTCGCTGCGCAAGGGCTCCTACAACGCGGCGCTTGCCCGCCAGTTGCCGCAATGGGCGCCCGAGGGCATGAGCATCACGGCCGCGCCGGCCTGGGCCGGCTTCCCGATTTACAATGCCGACGACCAGGCGAAGGGCTTCCCGGCCGATGTCGAGGCGCTGGCCGACGCGGTGCGCAAGGCCGACGGCGTGATCTTCGTGACGCCGGAATACAACTACGGCATTCCCGGAGGCCTGAAAAACGCGATCGACTGGGTCTCGCGCATGAAGGACCAGCCGTTCAAGGACAAGCCGGTCGCGATCCAGTCGGTCACCGGCGGTCCGCTCGGCGGCGGGCGCATGCAATATCATCTGCGCCAGGCCTGTGTGTTCCTCGAGGCGCTCGCCTTCACACGCCCGGAGGTGTTCGTCGGCATGGCGCCACAGAAGTTCGACGAGAAGACGCTCGCGTTCAAGGACGAGGCCGGCATCAACTTCATCAAGCAGCAGCT
>DATEKY010000593.1:0-2957 GCA_035277225.1 Xanthobacteraceae bacterium | reverse complement strand
GGCCTGCGCCTTGGCGCGCACCTGCGCGTCGGTTTCGCCATGCAGGGTCCGCCGCTCGGAATGCCCGACGATCACCGCGCTCGCGCCCGCGTCCGCCAGCATTTCGGCTGAGATATCACCGGTGTAGGCGCCGGCTTTGTCGGCGTGGCAGTCCTGCGCGCCGATCGCGAGTTTCGAGCCGCGCGCCTGCGCCGCGAACGCCGCGATCAATGTGGCGGGCGGGCAGATCATCAGGTCGGCGTTGCGCGCGGGATGTGCTGCCCGTTCAATCATCTGGGCGAGTTCGCTCGCCTGCCCCCTGAGCCCGTTCATCTTCCAGTTGCCCGCGACCAGCGGGCGGCGCGCCTGCGACATGGTGCCCCCTCTTGCGAAATCCGCATTGCGAAATCCGCTCAAGCGGTTAGCAAACCCGCCGGGATGCCGCCAGCGCGCCGATTGTTGCGGCCCGGGCGATTGTTGCGGCTTGGCGCGTGCCTCCCTATGATGCGTAATCCCTTCATTTGAGGACCAAAATGCTTCGCGGTATTCGCACGGCCTCCAGCAATTGGCTGGGACGCATCGTCATGGGGGTCGTGCTCGGCCTGATCGCCATCAGCTTTGCAATCTGGGGCATCGGCGACATCTTCCGCGGCTTCGGTCGCTCGACCGTCGCCAAGATCGGCTCGACCGAGATCACCGTCGACCAGTTCCGCCAGCTCTACAACGACCGCCTGCAGCAGCTCGGCCGCCAATTCGGCCGTCCGGTCACACAGGCGGAGGCGCGCGAGTGGCGCGTCGACCAGCTGCTGGTCGGACAGCTTGCGGGGGAAGCAGCGCTCGACCAGCGCGCGCGCCAGCTGCGGCTGAACCTGTCGAACGAGGAAGTCGCACGCCAGATCATGGCCGACCCGAATTTCAAGGGCCCGTCGGGACAATTCGAGCGCGCGCGCTTCGAAGCGATCATCCGCAATGCCGGCTACAACGAGCCGCGCTTCGCCGCCGAGCAGAAGAAAGTGACATTGCGGCGCGAGATCGCCGACACCGTCAGCGGCGACCTCAATCCGCCGAAGTCGCTGGAGCAGGCCTATAACCGCTTCGTGAACGAGCAGCGCGCGATCGACTACGTTACAATCGACCGTTCGCGCGCGGGCAACATCGCGCCGCCGACACCCGAGCAGATCCAGAGCTATTTCGAAACGCAGAAATCGCAGTTCCGCGCCCCCGAGTACCGCAGCATCGTCATCATGTCGGCCACGCCCGCCGACGTCTCGCGTCCCGAGGACGTAAGCGACGCCGATGCCAAGCGCTACTACGACACCAACCAGGCCCGCTACGGAACGCAGGAGCGGCGCCAGCTCGAGCAGATCGTGTTTCCGACGGCGGAGGAGGCGCAAGCCGCGGCCGCGCGGATCGGCGAGAACCTGTCGTTCGAGGCGCTCGCCAAGGAGCGCGGCATCGAGGCGAAGGACATCGATATCGGTCTGCTGACCAAGGCCGCGATCATCGATCGCGCCATCGCGGACGCGGCGTTCGCGCTGCAGGAGGGCGCAGTGAGCGCGCCGATCAAGGGCACGTTCGGCACCGTGCTGATCAAGGTGGTCAAGATCGAGCCCGCCCAGATCAAGCCGTTCGAGGAGGTTGCGCCGGAGATCAAGCAGACACTCGCCAACGACCGCGCGCGCAGCGCGCTTTCGACGCGCCACGACAACGTCGAGAACGAGCGCGGCGGCGGGCTGCGCCTCGCAGAGATCGCGCCGAAGGTCGGCCTTACCGCCGTCACGATTCCCGCAATCGACCGCTCCGGGCTCGATCCCGAGGGCAAGAAGGTCGAGGGCTTCCCGACCGGTGTCGACGTGCTTTCCGCGGTGTTCACCGCCGATGTCGGCGTCGACGCCGAGCCGCTCCAAATCCCTGGCGGCGGCTATGTCTGGTTCGACGTGACCGGCGTGACGCCCGCGCGCGACCGCAGCCTCGACGACGTGCGCGCGCAGGTCGAGGAACGCTGGCGCAATGACGAGGTGTCGAAGCGCTTGCGCGCGAAGGCGACCGAGATGGCCGACAAGCTGAAGTCCGGCACGCCGTTCGCCGACGTCGCGGCGGCCGAAAGCCTGCCGGTCCAGACCACGTTCGGCCTGAAGCGCGCGGGCAACCGCAACGTTCCCGTCTCGACCCAGGTCATCGGCGGGGTGTTCAATACCGCAAAGGACGCAGCCGGCATCGCCGAAGGCAACAGCCCCGGAGAGTGGACCGTGTTCCGCGTGACCGACATCACGGTCGCGGATTTCGACGCCAACTCACCGGAGGTCAAACGCATCGCGGACCAGATGCGCCGCTCGCTCACAGAAGACATGCTGGCGCAATACGTGCAGCGCCTGCAGACCGATATCGGCACCACCATCTATCAGGACGCGTTGCGCCGGGTTGCTTCGGGCAGCACTGACCAGAACTGATGCAAATCGAGCCGTCTCCCGAGGCTTTTGCCGCGCGCTACGCCCGCGGCGAGCCGCAGACGGTGTGGACCACGCTGGTCGCCGACCTCGAAACGCCGGTCTCGGCGTTCCTCAAGGTCGCGGGCGGCAAGCCGCTGAGTTTCCTGTTCGAGTCGGTCGAAGGTGGCGCGGTGCGCGGGCGCTATTCGATGATCGGGCTGGAGCCGGACCTGATCTGGCGTACCAACGGCACGCGCGCCGAGATCAACCGCACGGCGCGCAGCAAGCCTGACGCGTTCACACCCTGCCCCGAGGCGCCTCTTGCCGGGCTGCACGCGCTGATCGCCGAGAGCCGCATCGCGCTCCCGGAAAACCTGCCGCCGATGGCGGCCGGCCTGTTCGGCTATCTCGGCTACGACATGGCGCGGCTGATGGAGGATCTGCCGCCGCCCAATCCGGACGCGGTCGGCATTCCCGACGCGATCATGATCCGCCCGACGGTTGTCATCGTGTTCGACGCCGTGAAGGACACCATTACGGTGGTGACGC
>DATEKY010000592.1:0-3583 GCA_035277225.1 Xanthobacteraceae bacterium | reverse complement strand
TCATCGAGGCGCCGGCTCGCGCGGCCACGCTCGCGGCCCAACCTGTCGCGGGGTTCGCGCACGCGGGGCACCGTCGCGGCAATACCGCGAAAAAGCTCAAGACATCAAAAGCGAAGCAGGCCGCGGTCGGGGGCCGGCTTGGGTCGCCGGTGGCCTGACCCGAGCCGCCGCGGGGGCCGCAGGCGCCAGGCGGCGCGAAAAAACAGCGCAATCTAACGGCCGGCTTAACCACTCGTTAAGCTTTCCCAGTCATTACTGGAATCGTCCAGCTTCTGGACGTCGAGTGGCTCCTGTCCACTCTGTTTGACGCCTCCCTGTTATCACCTTTGAGCCGCCGGCAACGGCGGCTCCTTTTTTTGTTCTCGCGGCTTCGTGCTGATTTTGCTGGCAATTCCGCCACCGTTCGGGTGCGGAAACTATGTCGCCAAGTGTTGCCGGAGGGTCCTAGACACGGCAGGCTGCCGCGCGATAATCAACAAGCACTGCGTGTGTGTGAGGCGTTGCGTCATGTCCGAGAATTCGGCTCGAGGCGCTGGACCGGTTTCGTTCAGTGAGAAGCTCGCGAGTTCGCAGGCTTTCTCCGGCCTGTTCAAGGAAGGGATGGCGCTGGTCGAGGAGACCGCGAGCTATCTCGACGGCGAAGGCCGGCAGGACTCCAAGAAGCTCGAACGCTCCGCCGCGCTCGCCTACGCGACCGAAAGCATGCGCCTGACCACCCGGCTGATGCAGCTCGCCTCCTGGCTGCTGCTGCACCGCGCCGTGAAGGAAGGCGAGATGTCGCTCGCCCAGGCCAACAAGGAAAAGACCAAGGTCAAGCTCTCGCTCGGCGACCGCGCCGCCGACGACACCATGCAGCTTCTGCCCGCACGGCTGCGCGACCTGATCGACCGTTCGCTCTCGCTGCTCGACCGCGTGCGCAGGCTCGACGCCACGATGCACAGCCCGGTCTCCGAGAGCGTGCAGAACAACGCGGTCGAGCGCCAGCTCGGCTTGCTCCGCGCCGCCTTCGAGCGCGAGGCGCGCTAGAATCGCTCGCGCTTCGGGATCCAGTTCACCGCCAGATATTGCGCGTCGGCGAGCTGTCCCAAGCTCATTTTTCCGGCGACCGCGTCGCGCAGGCGGATGTTGTCCTCGTGCACGTCGCCCCTGGTGCGCGCGGCGGCGAGATTGAGCCACATGTGCGCCAGCACATAGTCGGGCGGAACGCCGAAGCCCTTGTCGTACATCAGCCCGAGCAGATGCTGCGCGGCGGCGTTGCCCTGCTCGGCGGAGCGGCGATACCAGTAGGAGGCGAGCGTGTAGTTCTGCGCCACGCCGCGCCCGGTCGCGTACATGAACCCGAGCTGCCCCTGCGCACGCGCATCGCCGCGTTCGGCGGCGGCCGTCACCACCGGGAAGGCCTTTGTGGTCCGCACCGCGCGATAGGCCCAGCCGTTGAGTTCGGCCGCGCCCGCGGGCGGAACGGCGAGCAGCGCCACAATCGCCAATGCGAAGACTGATCCGGCTTTCATGCGCAACCGATACCTCAAGACGCCGTTTGGGCCTAGCCTGTCAGCCGCCCGCCACCGGGACAGTATAATTGAGCGCGAGCCGGCCGCCATCCGCGTAGATCGTCTCGCCGGTGATGTAGCTCGCCTCGCTCGAGGCGAGGAACACCGCGACCGAGGCGATCTCGTCGGGATCCGCGATGCGGCCCATCGGGGTGCGCGACAGCAGGCGGTGCTTGGCGGCCTGATCGGTCGCCACCCCCTTGAGGATATCGGTCATGATCGAGCCCGGGCCGATGGCGTTCACCCGGATGCCGTGCGGCGCCAATGACAGCGCCATCACCTTGGTGAGCTGATCGACGCCACCCTTCGACACGCAATACGGCACCTGATTGGGGATCGCGACGCGCGCGTTGATCGAGCTCATGTTGACGATCGCGCCCGGCGGCTTGCCTGCCTTGACCTGCGCGACCATCTGCTTCGCCGCCACCTGCCCGATCAGGAACATGCCCTTCAGGTTCACGCGCATCACCCGGTCGAAGTCGGCTTCGGCGATGTCGAGGAAATCCGCCGTGTGGATGATGCCGGCATTGTTGACCAGAATGTCCAGGTCGCCCGACACACCGCAGGCTTCCGCCACCACGTTGCGCGCGTCACCCGCCGCGCCGACGTCGGTGCGCACGAAGCGCGCCGCGGGCCCGAGCGCAACGGCGGCCGCCTTGCCGCCCTCGTCGATGTCGGCGATCACGACGCGCGCCCCTTCGGCGATGTAGCGGCGCGCGATCGCCAGCCCGATGCCGCGCGCCCCGCCGGTCACGATCGCGGTCTTGCCGTCGAGCTTGCCCATGGCTCCCCTCCCCGCCTTGCGCGGGCGATGATTTCAGATCAAATCCTAACTGCGAAATCCGCGAAACAAAATGCAGGAACGCCCCATGCGCGCCGTCGGCTACAAACGCTCGCTGCCCATCGGAGAGGCCGAGGCGCTGATCGACCTCGAGATCGACAAGCCGGCGCCGCAGGGGCGCGACATCTTGGTGCAGGTCAAGGCCATCTCGGTCAATCCGGTGGACTACAAGGTGCGCAAGCGCGCCGACCCGCCCGCCGGCGAGGCGAAGATCCTCGGCTATGACGCAACCGGCGTGGTGGCGGCAGTCGGCCCGGGTGTGACGCTGTTCAAGGCCGGCGACGAGGTCTGGTACGCCGGCTCGATCATCCGGCCCGGCACCAACAGCGAATTCCACCTGGTCGACGAACGCATCGTCGGCCGCAAGCCGACGTCGCTCGATTTCGCGCCCGCCGCCGCGCTGCCGCTGACCTCGATCACCGCCTGGGAAATGCTGTTCGACCGCTTCGCGATAGCGCAAGGCGGGGGTGAAGGCAGATCGCTGCTGATCGTCGGCGGCGCGGGCGGCGTCGGCTCGATCACGATCCAGCTTGCCCGCGCGCTGACCAGGCTCACCGTGATCGCAACCGCGTCGCGGCCACAGACGCAGGCCTGGTGCAAGGAGCTCGGCGCGCATCATGTGATCGATCATTCCAAGCCGATGGGCGAGCAGCTCAAGGCGATCGGCCATCGCTTCGTCGATTACATCTTCGGCGTCACCGAGTCAGGGCAGCACTTCGACACGATTTGCGACGTGATCGCGCCGCAGGGCAAGTTCGGCCTGATCGACGATCCGAAATCGCTCGACGTTGCCAAGCTCAAGGGCAAGAGCGCCTCGTTGCACTGGGAGGCGATGTTCACGCGCTCGACGTTCCAGACCGCCGACATGGATGCGCAGCACAAACTGCTGAACGAGGTCGCCGCGATGGTGGACAAGGGCACGATCCGCACCACGGTCGCGGAGAATTTCGGCAAGATCAACGCCACGAATTTGCGCCGCGCGCATGCGCAGGTCGAAAGCGGGACGACGCGCGGCAAGATCGTGCTGGAAGGATTCTGATCTCGTGCCACAGCAGGCATCCCGCAAGGACGGCGCCCGCGACTTCGACGCGGTAATCGTCGGCGCGGGCTTTGCCGGGATGTACATGCTGCATCGCCTGCGCGGGCTCGGCTTTCGCGCGCGCGTGTTCGAGGCGGGCAGCGGCGTCGGCGG
>DATEKY010000591.1:0-4606 GCA_035277225.1 Xanthobacteraceae bacterium | reverse complement strand
GCGCCGCACTCGATCTCGCCTACACCGAGATCAAGGCGCCGCGCGCGGGCGTCATCGCGAATTTCCGTCTCCAGCTCGGCGAGCAGGTGAAAGCGCAAAACCCGCTATTCTCGCTCGTCGCCGACAAGCGGCCGTGGGTCGAGGCGAACTTCAAGGAGACGGATCTGACTTACGTGACGGTCGGCCAGAAGGCGACCGTCGTGCTCGACATGCATCCCGACATCACCTGGGAGGCCGAGGACGAAAGCATCAGCCCGGCGACCGGCGCCGAGTTCGCGATCCTGCCGCCGCAGAACGCGAGCGGAAACTGGGTGAAAGTGGTGCAGCGTTTGCCGGTCAAGCTGCGGCTGGTCGAGCGGCCGGGCGAGCCGCCGCTTCGCGCCGGCATGACGGCCTATGTCAGCATCGATACGAAACGCTCGCGCAGCCTCGCGAAGATTTTCGGTAGCGGCGATGCCGCGGCGGCGAAGCCGTAACTACTGCTGCGCGATCCCGGCCGCCTCGCGCACCTTGTTCCAGCGCGCGAGCTCGCCCGCCATGAACGTGCCGAACTCCTCCGGCGTCGAGCCGCGCACGGCGACGCCGGCCTTGGTGAGCTTGTCGCGCACGGCCTCGTCCTTCAGCGCGTCGTTCAGCGCCTTGTTCAGCTTGGCGACGACATCGCGCGGGATGCCGCGCGGCCCGAAGAAGCCGTACCAGGTGGAGACGTCGTAGCCCGCCATCGCGGCAGTTTCGGCGATCGCCGGCACATTGGGCACGATCGGGAAACGCTCTTTCGACGTCACGGCGATCGCCTTGAGCTGGCCGGACTGAACCTGGCCGATCACCGCCAGCACCGTGTCGAACAGCACGTCGACCTGCTTGCCGAGCACCGCCGTGACGGCTTCCGGCGTCGTGCGGAACTGGACCGACACCATGTCGACACCGGCCATCTGCTTGAACAGCTCGCCCGACATGTGCTGCGTCGCACCGAAGCCGGGGCTCGCGACATTGATCTTGCCGGGACTGGCCTTCGCGGCCGCGATCAGATCAGTGACGTTGCCGGCGGGAAAGTCGGCGCGCGCGACGAGCATCAGGCTTGCGGTGCCGACCTGCGAGATCGGCTCGAACGCGGTCGCGGTATCGTAGCGCAGCGACTTGTTCATCGCCGCCGCAATGATCTGCCCCGCCGTCATCACGCCGATCGTGTAGCCGTCCTTCTCGGCGCGCGCGATCAGCTCGTTGCCGAGCGTTCCGGCGGCGCCCGGCTTGTTCTCGATGATCACCGGCTGGCCGAGCTTCTCCTGCAGCGCCTGCCCGAAAATGCGGCCGACGATGTCGCCGCCGCCGCCGGGACCGAACGGCACAATGATGCGGATCGGCCTGTTGGGAAAATCCTGCGCCGCCGCGGGCGCGACCAGCGCGCAGGCGATGAATGCTGCGGTGACGAGCTTCAGCATGGGCATCCTCCGGACGCGCCGCTATGGGCGCTTGAGGCGCAGTGTGCCGTCTCGATCGCAGGTATGTCGAGGGATGAATTGCAGCGGCGTATCGCCGGCGTCGCCGTGTTTGCCCTCTCCCCTTGAGGGAGAGGGCAGCTCGGTAGTTCAACGAGCGAGATTGGGTGAGGGGTAAGCTTTTGACCCCTCACCCGACCGCATTTGTTGATGCTTCGGCGATGCCCTCTCCCTCAAGGGGAGAGGGCAAACGTGACCGGCACCGCGCGCGCTGCGGCGATCAATCCAGCGGCTCGATACCGAGCTCCTTGATCATCGTGGCGGCTTCCTTCGCGGTGTCGGCGATGATCGCGGCGAACTCGTCGATCGAGGACGACAGCGGAATGACGCCGGTCTTCTCGATCACGCTCTTGAAGTCCGCCGACGCGACCGCCGCCGCCACGTGCCGGTTCAGCGTCTCCAGCACCGGCCGCGGCGTTCCCGCCGCCGCGCAGACGCCCCACCAGCCGTAGTTCACGATATCGGTGCCCTGCTCCTTCAGGGTCGGCACGTCCGGCGCGACCGGCAACCGCTCCGGACTGGTCATGCCGATGATCTTCACCTTCTTCGCCTCATGCAGCGGGATGGTGACGGCGAGCGGCCCGACCATGAAATCGAGCCGCCCCGCCGCGATCTCCTGCACCGCCGGCCCGGTGCCGCGGAACGTCACGCCGGTCATCGAGATGCCGGCGGTCTTTTCGAGCTGACGCGCCAGCAGCTCCGTCACCGAGCCCGAGCCGACCTTGCCGTAGTTGAGCGCGCCCGGCTTTGTCTTGGCGTGCGCGATGAAGCCCTTCAGGTCGTTCACCGGCAGCTCGTTCGAGATCGTGAAGGCGTAGTACGCCTTCTGGATCAGCGACACCGGCGCGATGTCGTCGAGCCGATAGGCCACCTTCTTGTAGAGCAGCGGATTGATCGCATCGATATAGGAACAGAGCAGCAGCGTGTGCCCGTCGCGCGGCTGCGCCAGCACGTCGTTGAGCGCGATCATGCCGGCCGCGCCGGTCTTGTTCTCGACGATCACCGGCTGGCCGAGCACGCGCAGCTTCTCGGCGAGGATGCGCGCCGGCACGTCGCTCGGGCCGCCGGCCGGGAAGCCCACGACGATGCGGATGGTCTTGCCGGGAAACTCCTGCGCCGATGCGGCGGACGCGAACAATACGAATACCGTCAGCACAGCGCGAAACATCGTCGCCCCCGCTCGCCATTGCCGTCGTTGCATTATATGCACTCTCAACCAGGCCGGGGACACAAGCGCCATGACGCCGCAGGAATTGAAGGCCGCCGTCCCACGCGGCATGCTCTCCTTCCCACTCACCGACTTCGATGCGGCCGGCGAATTCGATCCCGCCGCCTGCGTGCGCCGGCTCGAATGGCTCGCGGCCTATCCGTCGTCCGCGCTGTTCATGGCCGGTGGCGCGGGCGAGTTCTTTTCGCTGACGCCAGCCGAATTCAGCGCTGTGATCGCCACCGCCGTGAATGCCTGTGGTGGGCGTACGCCCGTCATCGCCGGGTGCGGCTACGGCACGCGCACCGCGATCGAATACGCACAGGAGGCCGAACGCCTCGGCGCCGACGGCTTGCTGCTGATGCCGCCCTATCTGGTCGAGGCCTCGCAGGAGGGCCTGCGCGCGCACATCACGGCGATCTGCGCCGCGACGCGCCTCGGCGTCATCGTCTACAACCGCGCCAACTGCCGTCTCGTCGCCGCGACCACCGCGCGGCTCGCAGACGATTGCCCCAACCTCATCGGCTTCAAGGACGGCGTCGGCGATCTCGAACTGCTCGCAGCGACCCGCGCCGCGGTCGGCGACCGGCTCATTTACATCAACGGCATGCCGACGGCCGAGACCTATGCGGCGGCGTTCCGCGCGGCGGGTGTCGTGACCTACTCGTCGGCAGTGTTCAACTTCATTCCGCGCACCGCGCTGCGGTTTCACGCCGCGATCAACGCGCGCGACGACGCGACGGTGGACGGGCTGATGCGCGATTTCTTCGTTCCCTACGTGCGGCTGCGCGCGCGCCAGCCCGGCTATGCGGTCAGCATCGTCAAGGCCGGCGCCGAGATTGTTGGGCGCGGCGCCGGCAAGGTGCGCCCGCCGTTGTCCGATTGCACCGCGGAGGAAGTCAGGGAACTCAAGGCCCTGATCGAAAAACTCGGCCCGCAGGACTGACAAGACTGATATGCGCCGCTCGGCTTGGCCCGGCCGCGTCAGGCGCTATAATCCGCCCTAACAACACGCGATCCCAGCCCCCATCTTTCAGGTCGTGCGCCGCAAAGGCAGCGGGCCGGGACATATTTTGAGGACCAATCATGAAATTCGGCGTTGGCCAGCCCGTTCGGCGATTCGAAGACCAGACCCTGATTACCGGCAAAGGCCGCTATACCGACGACATCGCGCTGCCCAACATGGCGCAGGCTTACGTGCTGCGCGCGCAGGCCGCGCACGCGACCATCCGCAAGATCGACGCGACCGCGGCACGCGGCATGCCCGGCGTGCTGCTGGTGCTGACCGGCGATGACGTAACCGCCGACGGGCTCGGCGATGTGCCCTGCCATGCGCCGCTCAACAACCGCGACGGCTCGCCGCGCCACGATACGCCGCGCCCCGCGCTCGCGGTCGGCAAGGTGCGCCACGCCGGCCAGCCGGTCGCGCTGGTCGTCGCCGAAACGCTGGCGCAGGCGCAGGACGCCGCCGAGGCGATCGAGATCGACGTCGAGGAGCTGCCCGCCGTCACCGATGCGCGCGCGGGGCTCGCGAAAGACGCGCCACAGCTGTTCGACGGCATTCCCGGCAATCTCGTGTTCGACTGGGACAACGACACCTCGGATTTCGCCGCCACCGATGCGGCCTTCGCGAAGGCCGCGCATGTCACGACCTTGGAGCTCGTCAACAACCGCGTGGTCGCGAACTCGATGGAGCCGCGCAACGCAATCGGCGACTGGGACGCGGCCGGCAATCGCCCGGTGCTCTACACCGCGACGCAAGGCTCGCACTTCGTGCGCGACCCGCTCGCCGAGGCGGTGCTGAAGATCCCCAAGGAAAAGCTGCGCGTCGTGACGCCGCCGAATGTCGGCGGCGGTTTCGGCATGAAGGCGTTCGTCTATCCCGAGCAGGTGCTGGTGGTGT
>DATEKY010000590.1:0-3096 GCA_035277225.1 Xanthobacteraceae bacterium | reverse complement strand
ACGAGTCGGCCATCTCGCCGACCCCCTCGATCACGCCCAGGATTTTCGCTCCACGCGCTTGCGCGTGTTCGAGGCTTTCCAGCACCAGCGCGCCGGCACCTTCCGCCATCACGAAGCCGTCGCGGTTCTTCGAGAACGGCTTCGAGGCGCCGCCGGGCGGATCGTTCGAGGCCGAAAGCGCCGACAGGAGCGAGAAACGAATGAGCGACTCGGCGTTGACCGAGCCGTCGGTGCCGATGCACAGCGCGGCCTCGGTCTCGCCGCGCCGGATCGCTTCGACGCCGAGCTGGATCGATGTCGCGCCGGTCGCGCAGGCGGTCGAGAGCGAGATCGGCGCGCCCTTGGTGCCGAATGCCTCGGCGAGCCCGTCCGCGACCGAGCCGAACAGGAAGCGCTCGTAGTAGTTTTCGAAGCGCCCGCTTTCGCCGGCGCGGGTCAGATCGTTGTAGTTCAGCGCCTCGTTCGCGCCCGACGCGAGCGCGACCTCATGGCGCTGCTGCCATTCGATCTCGACCGGCGCGACGCCGAGGAACAGCGGCCCGGGGAAATCGCCGCGGCGGCCGATGCCGGACTGCGCCACCGCTTCCTCGCCCGCCATCTCGGCAAGCCGCTGCGACAGCTCGGGCGCGTTGATCGCGGGCGCGATAGACACGAAGTCCACCGTGCCGGCGATGCGCGTCTTCAGCCCGTCGGTGGCGAAGCGCGTGATCTCGCGGATGCCGGACTGTCCGGCGGTGAGCTTCGCCCAGTTGTCTTCGCGGCCGGCGCCGAGCGAGGTGACGACGCCGTAGCCGGTGACGACGACGATCGGGCGGCCGGCTCTGTCCTTCGCCATGCTGTTCCCCTTCAATCGATCGCTTCGACGAGCGCGAGGCCTTCGCCGCGCCAGTGTCCCACGCTCGTGACCGCGACCTGCTTCAGCCCGGACTCCATCGCCTTGTCGGCGGCGCCGCCCGGATACAGCCTGCCGGCCCGCAGCGCCGCCGCCGCGAGCGCGATGTTAGCCGGAAACTGCGGCTCGAGCCCATGACCGAGATGGGTTCCGGTCGCGCGCACGGCAAGGTTCTGCCGGCCGAGAAACGCGCGCTCTTCTTCCGTCGCGGGTGCGACGCCGGAAGCGCCGGAGATGACCGCGGCCTGTGCGGCGTCGAACTGCGGCGCGACGGCGCTCCACATGCGCTCCAGCGCTGCGGTCACGGCGCCCGGCGCGCGCTTCACGTGATCCGATGCGACCGCGGCAAGGCGCGCCAACGGCGTCGCGCCGCGGGCCTGCGCATGCGCCTTTTCCTCCAGCACCAGGAATGCCCCGATGGTGCCGAGCTCCATTCCATCGCGCTCCCACACCGGTTTTGCCTCGCCGCGCGCGAGCCGCCGCCCGAGCGCGAAATGCAGCATCACTTCCCAGCGCTCGGCATTGTACGCGCCGCCGACCAGCGCAAGGTCGCTCTGGCCCGCCTGGATGCGCGCATGCGCGACGCGTACCGCTTCGACCCCTGCGGATTCCTCGCCCATGAAGGTGCGCGACGAGCCGGTGACGCCGTGCACGATCGAGATGTTGCCGGCGAGCAGATTGGAGAGCTGCGCCAGGAAGAGGGTAGGGCGCAGGTCGCTCATCAGCCGCTCGTTGACGAAGGCTTCGGCCTTCGCCGCCTTGTCGACATTCGCCGCCACGTTGAGGTCGACCTGCGCGTCGCGCTCGCCGCCGCCGGCCGCGACGATCATGTCCATGCGCGAGAGGAATTCTTGCCTTGCCTTCACGCCCGCACTGTCGAGTGCGAGGCCCGCCGCATAGGTGCCGATGCGCTGCCACGGCTCCATCTGGCGCTGATCGCCCTTCTTCGGGATCTGCTTGTCCATTTCGAGCGGGACGATGCGGTGCACGATGTAGGGCGCAAACGAGGTCGCGTCGGCGGCGGGAGGCGCCGCGTTCAGGCCCTGCCAGTGCGCGTCGAGCCCTTCGCCGAGGCACGAGACGATGCCGATGCCGGTGATCCAGGTCTGGCGCTCAGCCATGGGCGAGCGCCTCCATCGGGAATTGGATCTCTGCGGCGATCTTTTCCATGCTGGTACGGAAGTCCGGGCTCGGAAACTCGACGAGACGGAAGGTTAGCTCGGCACTGCACACGACCTTGCCGTCGTGGCGGATCTCGGCGCTGGTCATCGCGTAGCCCGAACCTTCATGCTTCATCGACGCGCTGACGCTGAGGACCTGCCCGGGTGTCACGAACGAACGCAGCTTGGCTTCCTTCACGGCGGCGAAGAACGGCATCCGGGTGAACTTGGTGAGCGCAATGATCAGCCAGCCGGAGGTCTGCGCCATCGTCTCGATCAGCAGCACGCCGGGCATTAGCGGGTAGCCCGGGAAGTGGCCCTCGAAGATCGTGGACTTGTCCGGCACGGTTGCGTCGGTACGGATCGTGCGGTCGTCGAGGTTGAGTTCGGCGATCCGGTCGATCAGGAGAAAGTATTCAAGCCGCATGCGACAAGCTTAGGCCGGCGCGCCCTTCGCGGCGATCAGCTCGTCGATCCGCGCGGTGAGGTTCTTCAGCACGAAATACTGCTCGGTGCTGGCCTTGCCGTCGTTCACCTCCTGCGTCCACTGCTCGAGCGGTAGCTTGATGCCGAACGCCTTGTCGATCGCAAACGCGATGTCGAGGAAGTCGAGACTGTCGATTCCGAGGTCGTCGATCGCGTGGCTTTCCGGCGTGATCTTCTCCCGCTCGATATCGCAGGTCTCGGAAATGATGTTCGCCACGGTGTCGAAAGTCGAAGACATCGGCAACCCTCTGAAATGTGTCGCTTTTCGGCAGGGCGCCAGGACCGCGCACCAAATCCCCCCCGCCGGGAGCCGCGCCCCCGCCGGTCTTCATGCGTGCTGCGGGATATAGCCGAGGGTCGGAGTCGGTTCAATTGCGGCCGTGCCGGCAATCCTCTGCCGAACGCGAGAGGCGACATCGGATCGCGCACGTAAGGTCATCACATGAGGTAACCGCGCGAAACAACAGTTGAGAGGGAGGGCCTGATACCTCCTGAGGCAAATTGCGTTATTGCTCTCCGGAAATGCCAATTGGCAGCAAGTTTTGCTGCGGTGCGGTG
>DATEKY010000589.1:0-4245 GCA_035277225.1 Xanthobacteraceae bacterium | reverse complement strand
GCGGTTGAGCTTGTTCGCCTTGACGAAGGCGAGCATGGCGTCGCGCTTGTAGTCGTGCAGGCGCGCTTCCATGTCGAGGATGCCGTCGACGAGGCGGATGTTGAGCCCGCCCGGCGGCATCCTGAATTCGTCGTCGCCCGGCATGACGATCTTCACGCGGTCGAGCGCGCCGTCGACCACGGCGGTCGACTCGACCGTCTCGTGCATGCATTTCAGCGCCGCCCACGAGCCGCAATAGCGCGACATCGCCCAGCCGTAGAGCGCATAGTCGATGATCTCCTGCACCCCCGCGGGGTTGAGGATCGGGATCATCACGTCGACGAAATGGAATTCGGACTGGTGCGCGGTGGTGGAGGATTCCGCCGTGTGGTCGTCGCCCATCAGGGCGAGCACGCCGCCGTGCTTCGAGGAGCCGGCGAAATTGGCGTGGCGGAACACGTCCCCGGTGCGGTCGACGCCCGGCCCCTTGCCGTACCACATGCCGAACACGCCGTCGTACTTGCCCTCGCCGCGCAGTTCGGCCTGCTGGGTGCCCCAGATCGCAGTTGCGGCGAGGTCCTCGTTGAGGCCGGTCTGGAAGACGACGTTGTGCTTGTCGAGATGCGGCTTCGCCCGCATGAATTGCTGGTCGAGCCCGCCGAGCGGCGAGCCTCGATAACCCGAAACGTAGCCGGCGGTGTTGAGCCCGCCGAGACGGTCACGCTCCTGCTGCATCAGGGTGGCGCGGATCAGCGCCTGATAGCCGGTGACGAACACGCGGCTCTGGGTCAGATCGTATTTGTCGTCGAGCGTGACGTTCTTCAGCGTCATTGGGCCTCCGCGAGGCATTCTGACCGTGCGGCTGCACTGCCGCCAAGGTCATAACGTTTCCGACGCCAATCTAGGCACCGACTCGCCGGAATAAAAGCGTCAGCAATGCTGACATTTCGACACGCGAGGGTCAATTTCGTTTGGTGCTGGGATGCCAGCACGAAGTTGCACGCAGAGGTCGCGCCGCGACATTTGGCGCAACGCAGCATCGGCTACTTCGCCGTCAGCTCGGCCATCTTCCTGGCGAGTTCTTCGAGCGTGAACGGCTTCGACAGCAGCACCACGCCGGGATCGAGCATGCCGTTGTGCACGATGGCGTTGCGGGTATAGCCGGTGGTGAACAGCACCTTCAGCGCCGGACGGCGCGCCAGCGCGGCCTCGACCAGCCGCCGGCCGTTCATGTCCGGCATCACCACGTCGGTGAACAGGATCGCGATGTCCGGCTCGGCGTCGATGATGTCCAGCGCCTGCCTGGCGCCGTCGGCCTCCAGCACGCGGTAGCCGAGATCGCGCAGCGCGTCGGTCGAGTAGCGCCGCACCGCGTCTTCGTCCTCGACCACCAGGATGGACACGCTGCCGTCGTTGGTCGGCAGACTGCCGCGGTCGATCGCCGGACGCGCCGGCTCGGCGGCCCCGAAGTAGCGCGGCAGATAGACCTTGATGGCCGTGCCTTCACCGAGCTCGGTATAGATCTTCACGTGACCGCCGGACTGCTTGACGAAGCCGTACACCTGGCTGAGCCCGAGGCCGGTGCCGATGCCGCTCTTCTTGGTGGTGAAGAAAGGATCGAAGGCTTTCGCCGCGACGTCGCCGGTCATCCCGGCGCCGGTGTCGGTGACCGCGAGCATGACGTACTGCCCGGCCGGAACCTCGGTATGCTCCACGACATAGTTGTCGTCGAGATGCGCATTGGCGGTTTCGATCGTCAGCTTTCCGCCGTCGGGCATCGCGTCGCGCGCATTCACCGCGAGATTGAGCAGCGCGTTTTCGAGCTCGTTCGGATCGGCATGGATGCGCCACAGCCCGCCCGCCAGCACCGTCTCGACACGGATCGCCTCGCCCAAGGTCCGGCGCAGCATCTCGGACATGCCGGAGACAAGCTTGTTGGCATCGACCGCCGCCGGCGCGAGCGGCTGCTGGCGCGAGAATGCAAGCAGCCGCTGGGTCAGTGCGGCGGCGCGCTTGCCGCCCTCCTGCGCGCCGGTGAGATATTGGTCGATGCTGGTCACGCCCTTCGCGAGGCGGCGCTTCGCGAGCTCGAGATTGCCGAGCACGACCGCGAGCATGTTGTTGAAGTCGTGCGCGATGCCGCCGGTCAGCTTGCCGATCGCATCCATCTTCTGCGCCTGGCGCAGCGTTTCCTCGGCGCGCTCGCGGCGCGCCATTTCGTCGACCAGTTCGCGGGTGCGGTCGGACACCATCTTCTCGAGCGAGTCGGACAGACGCTGCAGATCCGTGATCGCCTTGTCGCGCTCGCCTTCGCGCTGCGCGAGGGCGACGGACGCGGTGGAGATCGCGTTGCCGATCGCGCTGATCTCCGCGACCGGGAGGGTGCGCGCCGCGACCCGTTCGCCGCGCCCGAGCTGCGCGGCCCCGGCCGAGAGCACCTGCATCGAACCGGCAAGCCGGCCGCCGACCACGTATGCCAGCAGCAGCGCCGCGACGGTGAGCGCGACGCCGAGCGCGGTCACGGCCCAGAACGACTCGCGCAGCGAGTCGCGGATCGCGCTCTCGGGGAGCGACACGTAGATGATCCAGCCGGACGCCTGACCGATCGCCGAGGCGGTGCGCACGACCTCGCCGGTGGTGTTGGTCCCGGTCCAGACCCCGGTCTCCCTGCGCGCCTGCGCGACGAAATCCCGCGCGGCCGGCGTGCCGACCAGTTCCTGGAAGCGCTCGGAGCGCGCCATGATCAGGCCAGCGTTGTCCACGACGCCGGCACGGCGGCCGCTCACCAGATTCTCCTGAATGAGATTGACCAGCCGCGATACCGGCAGGCTGAGATTGAGGAAATGCGTGACCTCGTCGTCGGTGACGATCGGCACCGTGATGGTGAAGACATGCTGCTGCGCGACCGCGCCGAGGATCACGCCGGAGATGACCGGGCGGCGCGTGCTCGCCGCCTGCTCGTCGCTCGCAAGCCGCTCCAGCGGCAAGGGCGTGCCGTATTCGACGCGGGTATTGACCACCTGCTGGCCGTTGCGCTCGCGCAGCAGGACGTTGACGCCGGCGAAACTGCGCACGCGCTGCGCCTGCTCGTAGAAGCCGGGATAATCGCGGTCGCGGATGCGGGTCGCGGTCGAAAGCGTCTGCGCGGTGTACTGCAGGCCGGCGACATCGCGGTCGATGGTGAGCGCGAGCTGCCGCGCGTCATATTGCAGCTCGGACTCGATGCGCGCGAGCTCGGAATTGTAGTAGCCGAAGTAGAGGATCGCGGCGAAAACCAGCACCGGCACCATGATGGCGAGCGTCAACAGCACGAGATAGCCGCGGATGGTCAGACGCGCGATCAGATCGTCTTGCCGCTTCCACATGCCATGTCCGGAAGGAAGTCTGCGCTCGCGCGGTGACTCTAACGCGGCACGCCGTTGAATCCTATGCCTTGGCGCTCGGACGCGCCGAGACGGACGCGTACCAGCGGCGCAGATCGGCGCAGTCGTCAGGAACTTTCAGCTTGGCCCAGCCCGCGAAGTCGGTCAGCACCATCGCGGAGATGTCGGCGATGGTGTAGCGGCTGCCCGCCACATAGTCGCGGCCCGCAAGGCGCGCGTTCAAATCGCGGAAGAAATGCTCGACCCGGGCCCGGCCGCGCTCGGCCAGTTCCGGGATCTGCTCGTAGTCGTGCGCGCCGGGGAGCGCGCGGCCCTTGAGGCCCTTTGCGACGTTGCGGAACGCATCCATCGCGGCAAAGAAGCCGTCGCGCTCGATCTGCCGGTTGAGCGCGATGACGACCGCGCGCTCCTGCGGCGTCGTGCCGATCAGCGGCGGATCGGGATGCAGCTCCTCGATGTAGTGGCAGATCGCGACCGCGTCGGCGATCACGGTGCCGTCGTCGAGCACGAGCGCCGGCACGGTGCAGTCCGGGTTGATCGCGCGGAACGCGGGCGTGAACTGCTCGCCGTTGCGCAGGTCGACCTGCACGGTGTCGATGGAAACGCCTTTTTCGGCGAGGAAGATGCGCACGCGGCGCGGGCTCGGTGCGGTGGCGCAATCGTAGAACTTCATCTCACGCCCCCGCGATTGCCAGGATCTGCCCGCCGTCGACCGTGACCGTCGCACCCGCCATGAAACGTCCGGCGTCGGAGGCGAGCAGCAGCAGCGCGCCGTCGAGATCGCGCGTCTCGCCGAGCCGGCCGACCGGGATGTTGCGCGTCATGTCGGCGCGGCTCTTCAGATATTCGTCGTTGATCTCGGTCACGATGAAACCCGGCGCGA
>DATEKY010000588.1:0-2843 GCA_035277225.1 Xanthobacteraceae bacterium | reverse complement strand
CGTCGGGATGTGCCGTCAGGATGTTCGGCGAGGCCGCCACCAGGCTGACCGGCGCGAAGTCGCTGATCGCATACGGCACCTTGGCGTAGAGCGAGGGATTGACGATGAATCCCGTGCTGATGACCACGACGGTGTAGCCGTCGGCCGGTGGGCGCAACGCGGCGGCTACACCGATATTGCCGCCGCCGCCCGCGACGTTCTCGACCACGACCTGGTGCCCGAAGCTTTCGCTCGCCTTCTGCGCGATGATTCGCCCGATCACATCGGTCGGGCCGCCCGGTGCGAAGGTGACGATCATGCGGATCGTCTTGCTGGGATAGCCTTGCGCCAGGACCGGCCCGGCGACGGTCAACGCTGAAAAGAAAATGAGGCCCCGGATGGTCGCTCGCACATTCCACTCCCTTGGACTTTATTGTTGTGCACCATCTTCGCGCCGGTGGCAGCGCGAGTAAATGGGTCAAGCTGTCTCCCGTATCGAGGGCCATCCCCGCGAAACACGGCTGGTCAATGCGGCGTGTTGTGGCTATGGAATCGCAATCGGGCTCACGCCCCGGGAGGAATGAGGGTCACAGCAATGGCGTCCAGGAAAGTCACGCGTCAGGATCTCCGCGATGCATCGGAGAAATACAAGAACTGGGGCAAGTGGGGCCCGAACGACGAGATCGGGACGCTCAACTACACGAGCCCGGACGACATCATCGCCGCCGCGCAGCTGGTCAAGAAGGGCAAGGTGATCTCGCTCGCACTCAATTTCGATCACACCGGGCCGCAGGGCGCGAAGAGCAAATACCCCACGATGGGGCGCACCAATCCGATCCACACCATGCTGCGCACCGGCACCGACGCCTATTCCGGCGTGCTCGATCAACGCGGCATCCGCGCCGCCGACGACATGGTGACGATGCCGCTGCAATGCGGCACGCAATGGGACGGGCTCGGCCACGTGTTCTACGAGAACCACATGTGGAACGGCTATGACTGCCGCACCGTGACCAGCGCCGGCGCGCAGAAGTGCGGCATCGAGAAGACCAAGAACAAGATGGTCGGCCGCGGCGTGTTCCTCGATGTCGCGCGCTTCAAGGGCGTCGACTCGCTCGACGACGGCTACGGCATCACTTGCGACGATCTCGACGGCACGGCGAAGAAGCAGAAGGTCGCATTGAAGCGCGGCGACTACATCATCGTGCGCACCGGGCAGATGGAGCGCTGCCAGAAGGCCGGGAGCTGGGACGGCTATCCGGGTGGCGACGCGCCGGGCTTTGCGTTCGAAACGCTCGAATGGGTCAAGCGCACCGAGTTGGCCGCGCTCGCCTCCGACACCTGGGGCTGCGAGGTGCGGCCGAACGAAACCGAACCCGGCATCAACCAGCCGTGGCACTGGATCACGATCCCGATCATGGGCATGACCATGGGCGAGATCTTCCAGGTCAAGGAGCTGGCCGACGATTGCGCCGCCGACGGCGTGTACGAATTCCTGTTCGTCGCGCCGGCGATCCCGATCACCGGCGCGGTCGGCTCGCCGGTCAATCCGCTGGCGATAAAGTGACGCCGCTTGGCGTCATCCCGGGGCGCGCGCAGCGCGAGCCCGGGATCCATAACCACAAATGGGGCAAGAGGCGCACGGTCCGGGGTTATGGATTCCGGCCCTCGTTCGCTTCGCTCACTCGGCCGGAATGACAGCGAGGACAACAAATGCTCGGACACAACCGAAAAATGACCGGGGCGGAATGCCTCGCCGACATGCTGCAAGGCTACGGCGTCACGCACGTCTTCATGGTGCCCGCCGTGCTGCGGCGGACCTTCGCCGAGATGGAGCGGCGAACGAAGATCAAGCGCATCCACTGCCACGGCGAGAAATCCGCCGCCTACATGGCGGACGGCTATGCCCGCGCCTCCGGCAAGCCCGGCGTGTGCATGGCGCAGGTGATCGGCGCCTTGAATCTCTCGGCCGGGCTGCGCGACGCGTGGCTGGCGCATTCGCCGGTGATCGCGATGACCGGCGGGCGCGATCCGTCGAGCAAGTTCCGCAAGGTCTATCAGGAGGTCGACGATGTGCCGGCGTTCGAGCCGGTGACCAAGTTCAACGCCACGGTCGACGACGTCGCGCGCTTCCCCGATATGGTGCGGCAGGCGTTTCGCGTCGCCACCACCGGCACACCCGGACCGGTGCATCTCCAGTTCCGCGGCAACGAGGGCCAGGTCGATCTGGACGAGGCCGAGCTCGAGCCGCTGGTCGAAGAGCAGTTTTCGCGAGTCCCGCCGTTCCGCCCGGCCCCCGATGACGCGAGTGTCCGTGCCGCGCTCGACGCGCTGCAGAAAGCCGAGCGGCCGGTGATCGTCGCGGGCGGCGGCGTGCGTGCCTCAGGCGCGGCGGCCGAACTCATGGCATTGGCCGAAGCGCTGCAGATCCCGGTCGCGACCTCGCTCAACGGCAAGGACTCGATCCCCGGCGTGCATCCGCTCTCGGTCGGCGTCGTCGGCTCCTACTCGCGCGAAAGCGCCAACCGCGTGGTGAACCGCGCTGATTTGGTTTGCTTCATCGGCAGCGAGACCGGCGGCATGACCACGCATTTCTGGGCGGTGCCGAAAATCGGAACGCCCGCGATCCAGATCGATATCGATCCGGAGGCGCTCGGGCGCAATTATCCGCTGGTCGCGATGGTCAACGGCGACGCCAAGGTGACGCTCGCCGCGATGGGCAAGCTCGCAGACCGCGGCACGGCGAGCAAGCGCAAGGCGTGGATCGCCGAGGCGCAGGGCATCTGCAAGGAGTGGTACGCGAAGTACAACGCGCTGCTCACCTCGGATCAAATTCCGATCCATCCGGCGCGCATGTGCGGCGA
>DATEKY010000587.1:0-2004 GCA_035277225.1 Xanthobacteraceae bacterium | reverse complement strand
TTACGGTCGTAGCCGCGCATGCGGTCGGTCGGATCGCCATAGACCGCCGATTCGATGTCGCTGATGCCGAGGTCGCGCAACGTCGCGCGGTCGACCTGGTTCAACAGGCGCAAGGTCTCGCGCTGCGCGCGCCACTCAAGGAAGCGCGCCGCGAGGCCGGTGAGTGCCCCGAGCGAACGCCTGGTCCGGGTTGCCTCCGGCCAGCCAGCGAGCGGCGCGAGTGCGAGGTACTGTGAAGGCACATCGATCATGGCCATGAATGGCCTCCATCAATTTTATAGATGAGTAATTCTCATCGTACACAAAGGACTATCGTGCTGGCATGCAGCTATGACAAACGATATTATCTCGCTAGACGCATGAGATAATCTCATCATGGACGGACCGCTTCCACCGCTTAATGCGCTGCGCGCCTTCGAGGCGATCGCTCGCCATCTGAGCTTCGCCAAGGCCGCTGACGAGTTGCATGTCACGCCCGCCGCGCTGAGCCACCAGATTCGCGCGCTCGAGGAGCAGCTCGGCCTGCCGCTGTTTCACCGCCGCACCCGCGCGATCGAGCTGACCGATGCCGGCCGATTGATCTACCCGGGCCTTCACGCCGGCTTCCAAAGCGTGCGCGGCGCGATGGCGCAACTGGATCGGTCGCGCGACAGCAACGTGTTGGTCATCTCGGCAACGCCGGGGCTGGTCGCGAAATGGCTGATGCCGCGGCTGTGGCGCTTTCTCCATGCGCATCCGGATATCGACGCGCGCGTGTCGGCGGCCATGAAAGTCGCGGACTTCGCCGCCGAAGACGTCGACGTCGCGATCCGGCTGAGCAAAGGGGATCATCCCGGCCTGCACGTGGAGAAACTGTTCGACGATTCCCTCCTGCCGCTGTGCAGCCCGCGGCTGGTCGAGCAGGGCTTGCGCAGCGCGGCCGATCTGCCGCGGTTTCCGCTGATCCACTACGATATCCAGATGTCGATGCGCGCGCCGCCGCAGTGGGCCGACTGGTTCGCGGTCGCCGGCCTGCAGGGGGATGCAACGCGCGGCCTGACGGTGAATGTGGCGGATCACGCGCTCGACGCCGCAGTCGCCGGCGCAGGCGTCTCGCTCTCCTTCAAGCTGATCGCCTCCGACGATGTGCATTCGGGGCGGCTGGTCTCGCCGTTCGGGCCCGAACTGCCGCTCGCTTCCGGGTACCACTTCGTCTGCCCCAAGGGCCACGAGAAGCGCCCGCATGTGCGCGCGTTCCGCGACTGGCTGTTCGCCGAGATGGCCGAGACGAAGGCGAAGTGGGCCACAATTGCCGCTGGAAAAGCGGCGTGAATCGCGCCCGCGACGCCGCAAATACCGGATCGAGGAACATCGGCTTCGCCCGGTAGACGCCTGCGCTTTGCCGCGCTAGGAACGTCCCGCCCGGCCGGGCCTCATGAGACTGGAATGATTCTCGCCGCCCTATTTTTCTACCTCTTTGCCGGGGTCTGCGTGGCGTCGGCCTTCATGGTCATCGCCGCCAGGAATCCCGTTCATTCGGTGCTGTTCCTGATCCTCGCCTTCGTCAATGCGGCGGGCCTGTTCGTGCTGCTTGGCGCCGAGTTCCTCGCGATGATCCTGATCGTCGTCTACGTCGGGGCGGTCGCAGTGCTGTTCCTGTTCGTCGTGATGATGCTCGACGTCGATTTTGCCGAGCTGCGGCAGGGCTTCCTCAGCTATCTCCCGGTCGGCGCGCTGGTCGGTCTCGTGGTGCTGGTCGAGCTGCTGCTCGTGGTCGGCGGCTGGGTGATCGGCGCGGGCGTGCCGAAGGCGATCAAGCGGCCGATCCCGCCGCTCGACCAGGTCACCAACACCGAGGCGCTCGGCCGCGTGCTCTATACCGACTATGTCTACTACTTCCAGGCCGCAGGCATCGTGCTGCTGGTCGCGATGGTGGGCGCGATCGTGCTGACCTTGCGCCACCGCGTGCCGGTCCGGCGGCAGGACATGGCGGCGCAGGTGCGCCGCACGCACGACGAGTCGATC
>DATEKY010000586.1:0-3371 GCA_035277225.1 Xanthobacteraceae bacterium | reverse complement strand
ACGACGACGATGTCTGCGCTCGCGGCGACGGCGCGGTAACGATCCGCGGCGCCAACCGCATTTATGCCACTCCGAGAAACGTCCGGATCGCGTGCAGCACCTCGTCGGGCTTCTCGTGATGCAGCCAATGCCCGACGCCCGCGACGGTCTCGATGCGGACCTGCCGGAAACGGTCGGCCACGCCCGCAGCTTGCGGATTTCCGAGGAAGCTCTCCTCCGCGTGCAGCAGCAGCGTCGGGCAGGTGATGCGCGACCAAAGCGAAGCGTGATCCTCGCCCGACAGCCGGTGTGGCGCCATCGAGCGCTGGTAGGGGTCGAATTTCCAGCTGTAGCTGCCATCGTCGTTTCGCCGCACGGCGAACGTGGCAAGATGCTGCACGAGTTCGCCCGGCAGGCGCGGATTGGTGGCGCGCATCTGCGCCGCCGCTTCGTCGATGGTGCGATAGCGGCGCGGTTCGCGATCTTCCAGCTTGTCGAGCTGGCCGACATATTTCGCGATCCGCTCATGCGCCGGCGCGCTCTTCGCATTCGGCAGCACCGTCACGCCGTCGAGAACCACCAGCGCGGAAAGTTGCTCCGGGAACGTGCCCGCATAGATGAGGCAGACCATCCCGCCCATCGAATGGCCGATCATCGTCACCTTGTCCGCGCCCGTGCCGCGCACCAGACGCGACAAGTCGTAGACATATTCGGTCAGGGCGTAGCTGCCGCCCTTGGTCCAGTCGGAATCGCCGTGCCCGCGCAGGTCGGGCGCCAGCACGTGAAAATGCGGCTGCAACGATCTCGCGATCCGGTCGAAGCTGCGGCCATGATCGCGGCCGCCATGGACCAGCAGCATCAGCGGCGCATCCGCATTGCCCCAGTCCCAGTAATGCAGCCGCAGGCCCTGCGACTGGAAGAAGCGGCTTTCCGGAGCGGCCATCAGTCCTCGCCCATAGTTCACCGAAACAGCCCGTCGAACAGCGGCACGCTGACCAGCGCCGAGGCCGCGACGATGCCGTAGGCGATGCGGCGGTAGGTCGTGTCCGAGGTGCGGTGGAAGAAGCGCACGCCGAACCACATCGCGATCAGATACGGCGCGCCGAGGCAAAGCGACAGCACCACGACGTCCTTCGTGACCAGCCCCTGCGCCAGATAGGTGACGCAGGCCGCGGCGCTGAGCAGCACGAAGAACACCATCAGGTTCGCCCGCACGGTGATCGCGTCGGCGCGTCCGCCGAGCCAGAAGATGATCACCGGCGGCCCCGCGATCTGCACCGCGCCGCTGCCGAGCCCCGAGGCTGCGCCGACCGCCGCCATCGCGGGCAGCGTCGGGCGGCCGTGATAGCGCCAGCCCGAGGCGAGCACCGCGAGCAAGGTCAGCACCAGCGCCGAGATGATCCAGCGCAGCACGATCGGATCGGCGAAGACCAGCGCGAGCACGCCGACCGGGGTCATCAGCGCGGCGGCGAGCGCGACCGGCGCCACCTCGCGCCAGTTGCAGCGCGAGAACTCGCGCACCGAGAACGGCGTGCTGCTGACGAAGTCGATCAGCAGCAAGGTCGCTGCGGCGATGCGCGGCTCGTAGATCGCGCTGACCAGCGGAATGTAAATGAGCGCCGAGCCGAAGCCCGAGAAGCCGCGCACCAGCCCGGACAGCCCCGCGACGAGCACGGCCGCGATAAAGCGGCGCTCGCCGAGCGCGGTGGCGAAGACGGAGAGGTCGGGAAGGTCGGACACGCGGGCCCCGGCAAGGGAGAAGCGCGCTTGTTATACGAATCGTGGCGAGCCGCCTACTCCGCCGGCTGGAGCTTCGTTTCCTGTGTCTGCGGACCGCGCCCGCCGAGCTTGCGGTGCAGCCGGTCGAGCAGCAGGTAGATCACCGGCGTGGTGTAGAGCGTCAGCACCTGCGACACCAAAAGCCCGCCGATGATGGTGATGCCGAGCGGGCGGCGCAGCTCGGAGCCCGGACCGCTCGCGATCACCAGCGGCACCGCGCCGAGCAGCGCCGCGAGCGTTGTCATCAGGATCGGGCGGAAGCGCTCCATGCAGGCTTCGTAGATCGCCTGGGTCGGCGGCAGGCCGCGGTTGCGCTCGGCGTCGAGCGCGAAATCGACCAGCATGATGCCGTTCTTCTTCACGATGCCGATCAGCAGGATGATGCCGATGAATGCGATGATCGTCAGCTCCGCGCCCGCGACCTGCAGCGCGAGCAGCGCGCCGAGGCCCGCCGAGGGCAGCGTCGAGATGATGGTGAGCGGATGCGCGAGGCTTTCGTACAGCACGCCGAGCACCAGATAGACCGCGACCAGCGCCGCCAGCACCAGCAGCGGCTGCGCGCCGGCCGACTGCGCGAAGGCTTTCGCGTCGCCGGCGAACTCGGCCTGCACGATGTCCGGCATGCGCATGTCGAGCACGGCCTGCTGCACCGCCGCGGTCGCGGCTTCCAGCACCTCGCCCTCGCGAAGCCCGAACGAAATGGTCACGGCCGGGAACTGACCCTGGTGGTTGATCACCAGCGGCGCGATGCCGCGTTCGAAGCGCGCCACGTTGGAGAGCGGGACCTGCACGCCGCCACGCCCGCTGACGTAGATGTGCGCCAGATCGTTCGGATCGCGCTGGTACAGCGGATCGATCTCCAGGATCACCCTGTACTGGTTGCGCGAGGTGTAGATGGTCGAGACCTGGCGCTGCGCGTAGGCATTGGCCAGCGCCGCGTCGATATCCTGCACGCGCACGCCGAGCCGCGCCGCAGCCTGCCGGTCGATCGAGACGTTGAGCTGGAAGCCGCCCTGCTCGCGGTCGGTCGATACGTCGACCACGCCGGGAACGGTCTTCACCCGCTCGACCGCGCGCGGGACCCATTTCAGCAATTCATCGAGATCGGAGCTCCACAGCGTGAACTGGTACTGCGAGCGGCCCCAGCGGCCGCCGACGCGCACGTCCTGCGCCGGGAACATCCACACCTCGATGCCGGGAATGCGCGCGAATTGCGGACGCAGCCGGTCGATCACCCGGTTGGTCGGCACGTTGTCGCGTTCCGCGATCGGCTTGAGGCTGACGAACATGCGCCCCTGGTTGACCGACGCGCTCCAGGCCGAGCCACCGACCGACGAGCCGACCGCGGCGACCGCCGGATCCGCCAGGATCATGTCGAGCGCCTTGAGCTGCATGTCGACCATCGCCTTGTAGGAGATGTCGGGCGCGGCGCGCGTCGAGGTGAAGATCAGCCCGGTGTCGTCCTGCGGGAAGAAGCCCTTCGGCGTCTTGATGTAGAGATCGACCGTCAGCGCGATCGTCGCCAGGAACACGACCATCATCAGCAGGCGATGTTCCAGCAGCACGCTGAGGCTCGCCCCGTAGGCGCGCGTCAGGCGCGACAGCACCCACTC
>DATEKY010000585.1:0-3218 GCA_035277225.1 Xanthobacteraceae bacterium | reverse complement strand
GACGGCGGGTGGCTCGCGGGGTGAGATCAATACAAACTCCCCGGCTTCTGCGCCGGCGCCGCCGCACCCTCGCGCGTCGCCGCAATCGCCGCGCGCGCCGCGCCCATCATCAGCGAGTTGTCGTTGCCGAGCGTGACGAGCTGATAGCCCAGGGCGATCATCTCGCGCGCCCAGGCGGGAGCGGCGCAATGGATGCCGGCCGGGATCTTGTGCTTCTTCGCCGTGTCCACGATGAACTTGATCGCCTCCGCCACCTTCGGCGTGGTCGGGTCCGGACCGGGCTGGAAGCCGAGCGACAGGCCGAGGTCGGACGGGCCGACATAGATCGAGTCGAGGCCGAGCGTCTTGAGGATCGCGTCGAGATTGTCGAGCGCCTGCTGCGTCTCGATCATCGCGATGGTCAGGATCGTCTCGTTGGCGAATTTCCAGTAGTCGGCGCCGCCATACATCACGGCGCGAATCGGCCCGAACGAACGGCGGCCGCGCGGGGCGTAGCGGCAGTTCTGGATGAACTCCTCGCATTCGGCCGGCGTGTTGATCATCGGGCAGACGACGCCGTAGGCGCCGGCGTCGAGCGACTTCATGATGATGTCGGGCATGTTCCACGGCACGCGCACCATCGGGGTCGCGTCGGTCTGCGAGATCGCCTGCAGCATCGGGACGGCGTCGGTGTAGTCGACCAGACCGTGCTGCATGTCGACCACGACCGAATCCCAGCCGCAGCGCGCCATGCTCTCGGCAGACGCCGAGCTCGGGATGCCGAGCCAGCCGTTCACCGCGACGCCGCCATTGGCCCACAGGGTTTTGAGTTTGTTCTCGCGCAAGGCGTTTCTCCCGATTTTCCTCTTGTCCGGTGGCCACATTGGCCATGCCGGCGTGACGCGGTCAATGGAGGTTGCGCTTGACCCCCCATGCAGATGCGCAGGATTATGAGCTTTCCTGGCGCTTGATCTTGTCCGAAAACCGGTACCCACTTTTCGGGATCAAGCGCTTCCTTTGGCACGCCCGAGCCGGGCGGCGCCGCTTCCCAAAGTGAGAACGATGAGCCCGAACAAGAAGAAAGTGATGCTGCCGCAAACGATGGCGAAAGCCGGCTGGGACGTGCTCGTCGGCCGCGACGACATCGAGGCGGTCGGCTACGACCCCTACATCTCGATGCCGGACCTGCAGGCCGCGCTGAAGGACACCGACGGCATCGCGCTCTCGCTCACGCCGCTGAAGGCGCCGGAAATCGCGGTGGCGCCGCGGCTGCGGGTCGCGGCGCGCATCGGCGTCGGCTACGACGCGGTGGAGATCCCGGCACTCACCGCGCGCGGCATTCCGCTGATGGTGGTCGGCACGGCCAACTCGGTGAGCGTCGCCGAGCACGCGATCTTCATGATGTACGCGCTCGCCAAGAAGGTGATGTTCCACGACGCGGCGGTGCGCGACAACCGCTGGCAGGACCGCTGGAAGGACGTGCCGGTCGATCTCGCCGAAAAGACCATCCTGATCGTCGGCTTCGGCCGCATCGGCACGCGCACCGCCAAGCGCTGTCTCGCCATGGACATGACCGTGCTGATCTACGACCCGTATGTGCCGGCCGCGACGATCAAGGCGGCGGGCTGCGAGCCCGTCACCGATCTCGAGGCCGCGCTGCCGCGCGCCGACGTCGTGTGCATCCACTGCCCGAAGACACCCGAGACGGTGAACATGTTCAACGCCGCGCGGCTCGCGCGCATGAAGCCGTCCGCCTACATCATCAACACCGCGCGCGGCGGCATCATCGACGAGGCGGCGCTGCATGCGGCGCTCTCCGCGAAGAAGCTCGCCGGCGCCGGCATCGACGTGTTCGACAAGGAGCCGACGCCAGCCGACAATCCGCTGATGAAGCTGCCGAACACGATTGTCTCCGCGCACATGGCGGGCGTGACGATCGAGTCGATGGACCGCATGGCGATCGCGACGGTGAAGAACATTTTGAGCGTGCTCGACGGCACGCCGAACAAGGAGAACGCGGTGAACAAGGAGGTGTTCGGCTAGGCGGCTGACATCGGCCGCACCGCCGAATAATTGTTTTCGATCTCTGCCTTGGACAGGTCATAGGCCGACTGCAAATTGAGCCAGAAGCGCGGATCGGTGCGAAAATAGCGGCCAAGGCGGATCGCCGTATCGGCGGACACGTCACGTTCGCCACGCATTATTTCGGTGATCCGGTTCGCCGGCACGCCAAGCGCCTTGCCGAGTGCCCGTGCACTCATGCCGAGCGGCACCAGATACTCCTCACGAAGTACTTCACCGGGATGGGTTCGCAAGCGGGGCATGCTGTGCCTCAATGATAGTCAACAATCTCGACGTCAGCCGGCCCGTCCTTCGTCCAACGAAAGCAGATGCGCCATTGCCGGTTGATCCGGATGCTCCATTGACCCTTGCGATCGCCTTTCAGGCCTTCCAGTCGATTGCCCGGCGGTGACAGCAGGTCCTCGACCTTGGTTGCGGCATCGATCATATCGAGCTTGCGGGCCGCGACCGATTTGAACTCTTGCCATTGCGACGGACAAACGTCGTCCTTGAAGAAGCGCTCAGTGGCCCGGTCCGCGAAGCTCCGGATCATGGTCTAGTATGTGTTACGGAACACATAACAGTCAAGCCTCCCCAATCTCGCGCAGCACCTCTTGCGTATGCTCGCCCAACGTCGGCGGGGCGCGGTCGGCGGCCATGCGCACGCCGTCGATCGTGATTGGCGCGCGTACGCCAGGGATCGAGCCGCCTTTGGCGAATTTGCTCGGCCGGTCGATGCGCATCTGGCGCGCCAGCACCTGCGGATCGGCGAACACGTCTTCCAGCGTGTTGATCGGCCCGCCTGGCACGCCGGCGGCCTCGAGCTTCGCCAGCAGGTCGGCGCGCGCCACTTTCGCGGTTAGCTCGAACATGCGCGGGATGAGCGTGCCGCGATTCACCACGCGGCCCGCATTGGTGCGGTAGCGCTCGTCCTCAGCCATCTTCGGCTCGCCCAATAGCGCGATCAGCCGTGCAAACTGCGTGTCGTTCCCGCACGCGATGATGACGTGCCCGTCGGCCACCGGAAACACCTGGTAGGGCACGACCGCCGGATGCGCGTTGCCCATGCGCTTGGGCGCCTTGCCGCTCACCAGATAGCTCGCGGCCTGGTTGGCGAGCACGGCGACCTGGGTGTCGAGCAGCGCCATGTCGATGTAGCTGCCCTTGCCGGTGCGGTT
>DATEKY010000584.1:0-4823 GCA_035277225.1 Xanthobacteraceae bacterium | reverse complement strand
CGTTCCAGATGCGCGAGTTCGAGGACCGCTTCGTCACGCTCGGCCTGCCCTATCGGGTCATCGGCGGTCCGCGGTTCTATGAGCGCGCCGAAATCCGCGATGCGCTGGCGTATCTCCGCGTCATCCACTCCCCCGCCGACGACCTCGCCTTCGAGCGCATCGTCAACACGCCGAAGCGCGGCCTGGGCGACGCCACCATCCAGCTCCTCCACGACCACGCGCGCAAGCGCCGCATCCCCTTGAGCGAAGCCGCGCGTGCGGTGGCCTTGACCGACGAGCTGAAGCCCAAGGCCCGCGGCGCGCTGCGCGGTCTGATAGAGAGCTTCGACCGCTGGCGCGCCCAGAAGGAGACGGTGCCGCACACCCAGCTGGCCGAGATCGTGCTCGATGAGTCCGGCTACACCGAGATGTGGCAGAAGGACCGCTCGGCCGACGCCGCCGGCCGGCTGGAGAACCTCAAGGAGCTGATCCGCTCCATGGAGGAGTTCGAGAACCTGCAGGGCTTCCTCGAGCACATCGCGCTGGTGATGGATACCGAGAAGAGCGAAGGCGAGGCGGTGTCGATCATGACGCTGCATTCCGCCAAGGGGCTCGAGTTCGACACCGTGTTCCTTCCCGGCTGGGAGGAAGGCCTGCTGCCGCACCAGCGCTCGCTCGACGACCAGGGCCGCGCCGGACTGGAGGAGGAGCGCCGGCTCGCGCATGTCGGGCTGACCCGCGCGCGGCGTCGCGCGAAAATATTTTTCACCTCGAACCGGCGCATCCACGGCTCGTGGTCGTCCAGCATCCCGTCCAGGTTCCTCGATGAGCTGCCCGAGGCGCATGTCGAGGTGACCGAGGCCAAGGGCGGCTTCGGAAATTATGGCGCGAACTACGGCGCCTCGCGCTTCGACACGATGCAGAGCTTCGGCTCGAACTACACCACGCCGGGCTGGCAGCGCGCGCAGGCGCGCAAAGCACGCGGCAGCGGCGGATTTGAGGACGATGCCGAGGACTATGGGCAGGACGAAGCGCCGGCCCACGCTCCTCCGCCGCAGCGCGGGAGCACCCGGCAGGCGGCGAAGCGCCGCACGCCGCTGACGATCGAGGGCGAACTCGTTGCGAAATCAACCGGAACCGTCTCGATTTTCGCCCCGGGCGACCGGGTATTTCACCAGAAGTTCGGTAACGGGAATGTGACGCATATCGACGGCAACAAGCTTACGATCCAGTTCGACCGGGCGGGGGAGAAACGCGTGGTGGACAGTTTCGTGGAACGCGTGTAATCCAGCACGTTCGACGCGAGACGCCCTAAGTTCTTTGGCTGACGACCTTGTTGTTGCCGCGAAAGTGCAGGGAGGCCGACTGCGCCGTTACAATGAGGAGAGGACTTGATGCCTAGCGGAACTGTGAAGTGGTTCAACCCGACCAAAGGATACGGCTTCATCCAGCCGTCCGACGGCGGCAAGGACGTGTTCGTGCACATCTCGGCGGTGGAACGCGCCGGCTTGAGCACGCTGAATGAAGGCCAGCGGGTCGACTTCGAGCTCGTGAGCAATCGCGGCAAGACGTCTGCTGAGAACCTGAAGGTCACCTGATCGCTCGCGACCCGCGCGGGCCGCTGGCGACAGTCACCGATTTCGACACACTGGTTCGCGCCCGCGCGGACCAGTTTTTTTTATGCTCTCTTGCGTTGACGCGTTTTCGGCGCCGAAACGATATCCATCCCGGATCAAGTCCGGGACAGGCTTTCGTCGGAAAACGCTTGGGCCGGACCGATGACGGAAGCGCCCTCGCCTGGCATCGCGATCTACGTCGATGCCGATGCCTGTCCGGTGAAGCAGGAAACCTATCGCGTCGCCGAGCGCCACGGCGCGAAAGTCGTCGTGGTCAGCAACACTCCGATCGCTGTTCCTCGCGAACCGTTCATCGAGCGTGTCGTCGTCGCATCCGGCCTGGACAAGGCCGACGACTACATCGCCGAGCACGCGACCAAAGGCGTCATCGTCATCACCGCCGATGTGCCGCTCGCAGCGCGCTGCGTGAAGGCAGGCGCCGTCGTCATCGCGCCGAACGGCAAGCCATTCAGCGAGGCCTCCATCGGCCTGACGCTCGCGACACGCAACCTGATGGATCAGCTCCGCTCGGCCGGCGAGATCACCGGTGGGCCGAGGCCGTTTGCGCCAAAGGACCGCTCCGCGTTTCTCGGCAGCCTCGACCGCGAGATCGTGCGGCTGAAGCGCGCGGGGTTCGGTTAGCGGTTCACGCTGGACGGGTCACGGCGGATACGATGTACGACATGCCGAGGCGATGATCCCGGCAGCCTGATCGGCTTGGGCGCCTGACAGCCGCTGTACGAGGCAGACATAATAACTTTTGCTGCTCGCGTTCAGCAACGAGTCGCCGTTGAGCGCGAGCCAGTTACAGGCAGAACGAATGACCTGGATCGCCACGACAGACCTTGTATCGCGGATCGCCGACAGCTCGCATTGAGCCTGCCTTTCCAGGCTGGTTTGCGCGACGACGAATCCGGAAGATGAAAGCAGCGCTCCGGCAGCAACAATGGCTGTCACGGCCGCTGACAGCGCGCGAGCCCGTCCAAAGGCAATTCCGGGTTTGTCGTCACGACGCCACACGACGCGGCACGACCGGGGCGATTGATGTTGCACGACCCTCTTCCATCATAACGCTCGCCAAGCGAGCCGCCGTGAGCATAACGGCTGACTCAATCAATCTGCTGAAATTGCAGTCGCGAATCCCAGCGGTCGCATCAGTACAAGGTTAACCAAGCTTCGGTGCGCCGCTGCATGCGCGCACCGCCTGCCCGTCCATCTTCCGGAAACCGAAGTCGGCTAGAGTCTCGGCGCGCGCTCATGCGAAACGAAAAACGGCCATGGACCAGATCACGCGGCGCAGCTTCGTTGCCTCCGGCGCGCTGGCGGCCGGCCTGGGGTTTGGCCTCACCGGATCGTCGGCGCGGGAATCGGCTGCCATCACCTGGATCTCCGACGACCCGCATCTGAGCGGGAATTTCGCGCCGGTCGGTCCGGAGCTTGATGTCGCGGACCTGCCGGTTATCGCCGGCCGCATCCCGCCCGATCTCTCCGGCGCCTACATGCGCAACGGACCGAACCCGCTGTTCAAGCCGATCTCCTACACTTATCCCGTGGACGGCGACGGCATGATCCACGCCGTCTATCTCGACAACGGCCGCGCGCGCTATCGCAATCGCTTCGTCCGGACCGGCGGCCTCGCCGTCGAGAGGCGCGCCGGACGCGCGGTCTACGGTGGTTTGGGGCATCCCGTTCCGGTCGACCCGGCGCTGGTCAGGCCGGGCGAAAATCCCGGGCCGGTCAAGAACGGCGCCTTCATCAACGTGCTGCGTCACGGCGATCATCTGCTGGCGCTGGGTGAAGCCTCGCACGCCTACGAAATGACCATGGAGCTCGACACCATCGGCGAGTGGAAGGCAGGCACCGGCGCGCCAATCCGCCTCGGCGCGCACAACCGGCGCCATCCGCAGACCGGCGCGCTGTTCGCGCTCGCCTACAGCGTGAGCGAGCCGGTCGTGCGGTTTCATCACATCGATGCATCCGGCAACCTCGTGCGCACATTCGAGACGGCGCTCGCCGCGCCGACGATGATTCACGACTTCGTGCTCACCGAGAAGCACATCGTCTTGCTCGCGGGGCCCGCGGTGTTCGACCTCGCGGCGGCGCGCGCCGGCCAGCCCTTGATGCAATGGAAGCCGAGCCTCGGCATGCGCATCGGCGTGCTGGAACTGGACGGTGGCGCGGCGGTCTGGCTCGAGGCCGACGCGTTCTTCGTCTATCACTTCGCGAACGGCTTTGAGCGCGCGGGCGAGATCGTCATCGATTATGTGCGCCACGACCACTTCGGCCTCGGCGATGTGCCTGCGCCGCGCAAGTCGCCGGCGCTGCACCGGCTGACCATCGACGTGGCAAACCGCAAGATTGCCGATGCGCAGATCGCCGGCATGGCGGTCGAGTTTCCGCGTGTGAACGACCGGTTGGAAGCGCTGCCGACGCGGTTTGTCTATCTGCCGACCCTGACCGACACGCTGCGCCTGGCCACCTCGCCATCTGACACGTTCAACACCATGCTGAAGGTGAACGTCGAGACCGGCGACGTCACCCGCCACGACTTCGGCAACAGGATCGCGGGCGAAGGCGTGTTTGTCCCGCGCGGCAATCGCGAAGACGACGGTTATCTGGCGGTCTTTTGCTACGACCCGGTCAATCGGACGAGCGATTTCGTCCTGCTCGACGCCGCGCGCATCGAGGCCGAACCGGTCGCGGTCGTGCGGCTGCCGCAGCGCGTGCCGCAGGGCCTGCACGGGACATGGATCGCGAGGGCGTAAGAGCGGTCGATCAGATCGCCGGTGTGACGTTGCGGACGGGATCGGCGGCCGCTTTTCGGATCAGACCGGGCGCAAAAGTCAGGAACCGGAACAAAGCTGGGTCGTTGCCGCTGCAGCAACCGCGGAGGCAACAATGCCAAAGACCGGCAGGAAAAATTCGCCCGAAAGCGATTTCGAGGACGCTCGCCCGGACGCCGCGTCGCGCCCGCGCAGCGAGATCACCGGCCGTCACGATGAAGGCTCGGGCGCGAACGAGACCGTCGACGGGCTCGACGAATATCAGGAAGCCGCGCGCCATGGCGCCGAGGACATTCCGGCGTCCGAGCGGCGCAAGACGCTGAAGGACGTGCCGGTGTTCGACCGCGGCGACTCGGAGCCGAAGGTATAGCGGGCAAGCCGATAACGCGCATTCGTCGTTACGCCATGCTAGAGTTCTGCAGCGGGGACCCGGTGCGGCGCGGCT
>DATEKY010000583.1:0-3558 GCA_035277225.1 Xanthobacteraceae bacterium | reverse complement strand
GGCATCGACCGCAGCCGCGTGTTCATCACCGGTCTCTCCGCTGGCGGCGCCATGACGGCGGCGATGCTGGCGACCTATCCGGAGGTGTTCGCCGCAGGCGCGATCATCGCCGGGTTGCCGTACGGCACCGCCGGCAACGTGCAGCAGGCGTTCGAGAGCATGTTTCAGGGACGCTCGCAGAGCGCGAAGGGGTGGGGCGATCTGGTGCGGCGCGCGTCTCCCCATCGCGGACCGTGGCCGCGCGTGTCGATCTGGCACGGCGATGCCGACGCGACAGTGAAGCCGATGAACGCCGACGCGCTGGTGCAGCAATGGAGCGACGTGCATGGGATCGATGCGCCGCCGCAGGCCGACGAGGTCGACGGCTATCCGCGCAAGGTCTGGCGCCGCGACGGCGTGGACGTCATCGAGTCCGTCACCATCACCGGCATGGGGCACGGCACGCCGCTCTCCACCAAGGCGCATGGCGGCACCGCCGGCCCGTTCCTGCTCGAGGTTGGAATCTCGTCGTCGTATCACATCGCGAAGTTCTTCGGGCTGACCGGAGCGCAGCGCTGGCACCGTGCGCACTTGGGCGACACCGCGCGTGCGCCGCTGGCGCCCGAGGTCGAGTTCATTCCCGACGAGCGCGTCGAGATTCTCGACGCGAAGGCCGATCAGCCGAAATTCGGCGGGAGGTCCGACGGCGGAAGCGACGTGATGGCGATCATCACCAAGGCGCTGACGCAGGCCGGGCTGATGAAGCCGCCTGCCTGATTGGCTTATTGGTGGAGCATGATCTTTTCCGAAAACCGGCGGCCACTTTTCGGGATCATGCTCTAGCTGCGCAGCGCCTCGACGCCGGGGAGCTTGCGGCCCTCCAGCCATTCGAGGAATGCGCCGCCGGCGGTCGACACGTAGGTGAACGTGTCGCCGACATGGGCGTGGTTGAGCGCCGACACGGTGTCGCCGCCGCCCGCGACCGAGACGAGCTTTCCGGCCTTGGTCCGCTCGGCGGCGTGGCGTGCGACGGTCACGGTGCCCTGGTCGAACGGCGCCATCTCGAACGCGCCGAGCGGGCCGTTCCACACCAAGGTTGCGGCGTCATCGATCGCGCCCTTGATGCGCTCGATCGATTGCGAGCCGACGTCGAGCACCATGCCGTCGGCCGGCAGCGCATCGACGCCGTAGGCGTGCGAGGGCGCGTTGGCCTGGAAGTGAAACGCCACGATCGCGTCGACCGGCAGGATGATCGCGCAGCCGGCGTCCTCGGCCTTGGCGAGGATGCGCCGCGCTGTCTCGGCCATGTCCTTCTCGGCGAGCGACTTCTGCACGTTGAAGCCCTGAGCGTGCAGGAACGTGTTCGCCATCGCGCCGCCGATCACCAGTGCCTGCACCTTCGCGATGAGATTTTCCAGGAGGTCGAGCTTGGTCGAAACCTTGGCGCCGCCGACCAGCGCGATCACCGGACGCTGCGGCGCCTCGAGCGCCTTGCCGAGCGCCTCGAGCTCGGCCTGCATGCTGCGGCCGGCGTAGGCCGGCAGCTTGTGCGCGAGGCCTTCGGTCGAAGCGTGCGCGCGGTGCGCGGCCGAGAACGCGTCGTTGACATAGATGTCGCCGAGTTTCGCAAGCTTCTCGACGAAGCCCGGATCGTTCTTCTCTTCTTCCTTGTGGAAGCGGGTGTTCTCCAGCAGCAGCACGTCACCGTTGTTCATCGCGGCGACGGCCTTCTCGGCGGCCTCTCCGACGCAATCGTCCGCGAAGCCGACATGCTTGTTGATGACCTGCGCGACTTCCGCCGCGACGGGCTGAAGCGACTCCTTCGCATCGCGTCCCTTTGGACGGCCGAAATGCGCCAGCAAGATCACCTTGCCGCCCTTGCCGGCGATCTCCGTGATGGTCGGCGCGATGCGCTCGATGCGCGTCGCGTCCGTCACCCTGCCGTTCTCCATCGGCACGTTGAGGTCGACGCGCACGAGCACGCGCTTGCCGGAGACATCGGCGGAATCGAGGGTGCGGAAGTTCGACATGAGAGTCCTGCGTCTCGTGCCATCCTTCGAGACGCCTCGCTGCGCTCGGCCCCTCAGGATGACGACTTAAAACTCAGACCTCGTCCTGAGGAGCCGGCCCCCGATCTCGGGTTTACCCGAGATCGGTACCTCTCAGTGCGCAAGTCGGCAACAGCCGACTTGCGTGGCCGGCGTCTTGAAGGACGGCCTAAGTCAGATCAGCTTGCCCATCGCGACGGCGGTGTCCGCCATGCGGTTCGAGAAGCCCCATTCGTTGTCGTACCACGACATCACGCGCACCAGGGTGCCGTTCATCACCTTGGTCTGGTCCATGTGGAAGGTGGACGAGTGCGGATCGTGGTTGAAGTCGATCGAGACGTTGGGGTCGTTGGTGTAGGCGAGGATGCCCTTGAGCTGCTGCTCGGCGGCGCGCTTCACCGCGTCGTTGATCTCTTCCTTGGTGGTCGCCTTCTTGGCGACGATCTTGAGATCGATCACCGAGACGTTCGGCGTCGGCACGCGGATCGCGACGCCGTCGAGCTTGCCCTTCAGTTCGGGCAGCACCAGGCCGATCGCCTTCGCGGCACCCGTCGACGTGGGGATCATCGAGAGCGCGGCGGCGCGCCCGCGGTAGAGATCCTTGTGCATGGTGTCGAGCGTCGGCTGGTCGCCGGTATAGGCGTGGATCGTGGTCATGAAGCCGGTCTCGATGCCGACCGCGTCGTTGATCACTTTCGCGACCGGCGCGAGGCAGTTGGTGGTGCACGAGCCGTTCGACACCACCAGGTGGTCCTTGGTCAGCTTGTCGTGGTTGACGCCGTAGACGATCGTCATGTCGGCATTGTCGGCCGGCGCCGAGACCAGCACGCGCTTCGCGCCCGCGGTCAGATGCGCAGAGGCCTTGTCCTTGGCGGTGAAGATGCCGGTGCACTCCATCGCGATGTCGACGCCGAGGTCCTTCCACGGCAGCTTCGAGGGATCGCGCTCGGCGGTCACCTTGATCTTGCCGTTGCCGATGCTGATCGAGTCGCCGTCCACCGTGACCTTGTTGGGGAAGCGGCCGTGCACCGAGTCGTAGCGCAGCAGATGCGCATTGGTCTCGACCGGGCCGAGATCGTTGATGCCGACGATCTCGATGTCCTTGCGGCCGGACTCGGCGATGGCGCGCAGGATGTTGCGGCCGATGCGGCCAAACCCCTTGATTCCGACCCGGATGGTCATTGTCTCACCTCCAAAATAGCGGCTGTGTCATGCCCCGCGAATGCGGGGCATCCAGTAATCGCCGTGCAAGCGATTGGGGTCGGTGACTACTGGGTCGCCCGCCTTCGCGGGCGACGACGGGAACTGTCGGCCGCTTGTTAGCTTACTTGGGCAGCTTGCTCAACGCCGCCTCGGCGACCTTTTCGGGCGTGATGCCGAAGTGCCGGTAGAGGTCCTTGTAGGGCGCGCTGGCGCCGAAGTCGCTCAATCCCACGAAGGCGCCGTCCGAGCCGATGATGGCGTCCCAGCCCTGCCGCACCGCGGCTTCGACCGCGACCCGGACCGGCGCGTCGCCGATCACGGCGCGGCG
>DATEKY010000582.1:0-4181 GCA_035277225.1 Xanthobacteraceae bacterium | reverse complement strand
GGTCGAGGTTCAGGTTGCGCATCTCAAACGGATCCTTATCAAACAAGAAATAATGATAAGGGTAGCTCATGCGCCAGACGGCGCAGTCACATTCGAGCGAGCGCCAGCGCTACCCCTCCAGCCCCTCGGTCTCGGTGATCTCGATCCCGAACCCGGCCAGTCCCACGTAGTTGTGCTTGCTCGATGACAACAGCTTGATCGAGCGCACACCCAAATCCTTCAGGATCTGCGCGCCGAGGCCGACCTCGCGCCACTGGCGCGTGCGCGCGGCTTCCGCCTCGCTCTCGCCGTCCTGCGGCAGCGCCTGCACCGGCACGCCGGCGGTGCCGTCGCGCAGCACCACGATCACGCCGCGGCCGATCTGCTTGAAGCGCGCGAGCGCCGCGTGCACGCTCTTGGCGCCGCCGAACATGTCCTGGATCACGTTGGCGCGATGCAACCGCGTCGGCATGTCCGAGCCGTCGGCGATCTTGCCGTGCACCAGCGCCATGTGATGCACCTTGTCGAACGGCGTGACGTAGGCGTAGCCCTTCAGCGTGCCGATCGCGGTCTCCACCGAGAACTCGCCGACGCGCTCGACCAGCTTCTCGCGCGCCTGGCGGTAGGCGATCAGCTCGGCGACCGAAATGTGCTTGAGCTTGTGCTTCGCCGCGAAGGCCTTGATCTGCGGCCCGCGCATCACCGTGCCGTCGTCGTTGACCAGCTCGCAGATGACGCCGACCGGCTCGATGTCGCTGAGCTTGCACAGGTCGATCGCCGCCTCGGTATGGCCGGAGCGCATCAGCACGCCGCCGTCCTTCGCGATCAGCGGGAAGATGTGGCCGGGGCGCGCAAAGTCGGCCGCGCCCGCGTTGTTGTTGGCAAGCCCGCGCACGGTCGCGACGCGGTCCTCGGCCGAGATGCCGGTGGTGGTGCCGTGCTTGTAGTCGACCGTGACCGTGAAGGCCGTGCCGTGCGGCGCGTCGTTCTCGGCCACCATCGGCGCGAGGCGCAGGCGATGCGCGGTCTCGGCCGGCAGCGGCGCGCACACGATGCCGCAGGTGTTGCGGATGATGAACGCCATCTTCTCCGGCGTCGCATGCACCGCCGCCATCACGAGGTCGCCCTCGTTCTCGCGGTCGTCGTCGTCGGTCACGACCACGATCTCGCCGCGTCCGAACGCTTCGACGGCCGCTGTCACGCGCTGCTGTGTATCGGTCATGGTTTCTCGAACGGCCAGCGCACGCCGTCACCGACCTGCGCCCTGTGGCGCAGATAGTGATCCGCGATCACGCACGCCACCATCGCTTCGCCGATCGGCACCGCGCGGATGCCGACGCACGGGTCGTGGCGGCCCTTGGTGACGATCTCGGTCTCGTTGCCGTAACGGTCGACGGTCTTGCGCGGGCTGAGGATGGAGGAGGTGGGCTTGACGGCGAAGCGCGCGACGATCGGCTGCCCGGTCGAGATGCCGCCGAGGATGCCGCCGGCGTGGTTGGCGAGGAAGCGCGGGCGGCCGTCATTGCCCATGCGCATCTCGTCGGCATTCTCCTCGCCGGTCATCGCCGCGGTCGCAAAACCGTCGCCGATCTCGACGCCTTTCACGGCGTTGATGCCCATCAGCGCGGAGGCGAGCTCTGCGTCGAGCTTGCCGTAGACCGGCGCGCCGAGTCCCGCCGGCACGTTCTCGGCCACGACCTCGATCACCGCGCCGACCGAGGAGCCCTGCTTGCGCACGCCGTCGAGGAATTCGGTGAATTTGTCCACGCTGCCGGCGTCGGGACAGAAGAACGGGTTTTCCGAAACCTGCGCCCAGTCCCAGCGCGCGCGGTCGACTTTGTGCGGGCCGATCTGGATCAGCGCGCCGCGCACCGTCATCTGCGGCATGATCTTGCGTGCGATCGCGCCGGCCGCGACCCGCGCCGCGGTTTCGCGCGCCGATTGCCGGCCGCCGCCGCGGTAGTCGCGTAACCCGTACTTGAAGTCGTAGGTGTAGTCGGCGTGGCCCGGCCGGTAGGTGTCCTTGATCTCGGAATAGTCCTTCGAGCGCTGATCAACGTTCTCGATCAAGAGCGCGATCGGCGTGCCGGTGGTGACGTCGCGTCCGCTGGCATCGGGAAACGTGCCGGAAAGGATCTTCACCGCGTCCGGCTCGCGCCGCTGCGTCGTGAAACGCGACTGTCCCGGCCGGCGCTGGTCGAGATAGGGCTGGATGTCGGCGGCGGTAAGCGCAATGCCGGGCGGACAGCCGTCCACCACGCAGCCGAGCGCGACCCCGTGGCTCTCGCCGAAGGTCGTGACCCGAAAGAGATGTCCGAACGTGTTGTGTGACATGACAAAACCGCGCGGTGTGGTAGCCCGCGTCTCCACAGCGGTCAAATTGCCACACGCGAATCGTCCCTTCGCGCCGGCATCGCGTCACGCCGGCAGCCGACGGCGTGCGACATTTTTGCTGAACGGACGGAAAGGAAAGCGCCGCGAATTTGAATGCGCATTCATCAGACTGAACGCCGATTAATGCCAAGCTGAACGTTAGTTAAGTTACGGATTTATCTACCGTTTTTCCACTCTTCGGCATTGAAAGCCGCAGCCGGAATCTGTACCTGATGATCCGGGGACAGGGGGGCGAAGGCGGCATCGCGCGGCCCGAGCTTCATTTGAGCGAAGAGAGACGGTCGCAGGCCAATGGACCAACCATCCGATATCCGTGATTTGAGCGCCCGCCGTACCGGCGCATCGGTCATCGAGCTGCGCTCACCGTCGCAACTGCGGCCTGACCTGCGCGACGCGATCGAGCCGATCCAGCGCAAGTTCGGCCGGCCCGAGCTGGTCATCCGCGAGCACACCAACAACGCGGTGCGCTGGAAGCAGGGCGAGCGGCTCAATCACCTGCTCGAGGAAGCCTGCATCCGCTTTTCCGAGAGCGACGCGGTCGTCACCGACGATGTCACGCTGAGCTATCGCGAGCTCGACTGCCGCGCCAACCAGGTCGCGCGTCACCTGATCGACAAGGGCATCCAGCCGGGCGACCGCGTCGGCCTGCTGTTCGAGAAGTCCGCCGAGACCTACATCGCGATGCTGGCGGTGATGAAGGTCAACGCCGCCTACGTGCCGCTCGATGCCGCGTTTCCGGCCGAGCGCGTGCGCTTCATCGTCGGCGACTCCGAGATCAAGGCGATCGTCTCGATGTCGAGCTTCGAGCAGCGCCTCGCTTCGGTTGAGGTGCAGAAGGTATTTCTCGACACCGCCCGCCGCGCGATCGACGCGAAACCGGCCGACCGCCTGACCGGCGTGCCGCGCACCTTCGATCCGGTCTGCTACATCATCTACACCTCCGGCACGACCGGTAACCCGAAAGGCGTTGCCATCGCGCATGCCAGCATCTGCAACTTCGTGCGCGTCGCCGCCGAGCTCTACGGCTATGCGCGCGGCGACCGCGTCTATCAGGGCATGACCATCGCCTTCGACTTCTCGGTCGAGGAAATCTGGGTGCCGCTGATGGCGGGCGCGACGCTCGTCCCGGCGCGGCCGGGCGCGAGCCTGATCGCCGACGAGCTCGCCGACTTCCTGCGCGAGCGCCGCGTCACCGTGATGGCGTGCTGCCCGACGCTGCTCGCGACGATCGAGCAGGACGTGCCGCAGCTGCGCCTCCTGCTCGTCGGCGGCGAAGCCTGCCCGCAGAACCTGGTCGCGCGCTGGTATCGCCCGGGCCGCCGCATCCTCAACTCGTACGGCCCGACCGAGGCGACCGTCACCGCGACGCTGACCGAACTGAAGCCGGACAAGCCGGTCACCATCGGCGTTCCGCTGCCGACCTATTCGATCGTCATTCTCGATCCCGCCGAGGACCGCACGGTGGAGACCGGCGAGCTTGGCGAGATCGGCATCGCCGGCGTCGGTCTCGCGCTCGGCTACATGAATCGCGACGAACTCACGATCAAGAAGTTCATCCGTGACTTCCTCAACATCCAGAACAATCCGTCCGGGCGCATCTATCGCACCGGCGACCTCGGCCGTATCGACGAGAACGGCGAGATCGAATATCGCGGCCGCATCGACACCCAGGTGAAGATCCGCGGCTACCGCATCGAGCTGAGCGAGATCGAGGCGGTGCTGCTCGACCTGCCGCAGATCGCGCAGGCCGCCGTCACGACCTTCGAGGACGAGCCGGGCGCGGTCGAGCTGGTCGCCTACTATGCGCT
>DATEKY010000581.1:0-2796 GCA_035277225.1 Xanthobacteraceae bacterium | reverse complement strand
ACTGCGTCTCGTATTTGCCGTTGCCGTCGAACACCTGCACGCGGTGGTTCTCGCGGTCGGCGACATAGACCCAGCCGTCGGCGTCGGTGACGATGTTGTGCACGATGTTGAACTGGCCGGGATCGGTGCCCGGTTCGCCCCAGGTCTTCAAAAGCTTTCCGTCGGGCGAGTACTTGTGGACGCAGGCGTTGCCGTAGCCATCGGAGACGTAGATCTCGCCCTTCGGCGACAGCGCCGTGTGGGTGCAGCGATGGAACGGCTCGCCGCTCATGAACGGCGCGGGCCGCCCCGGAATCCCGATGGTGAGCAGCACCTTGCCGTCGGTGGTGCACTTGCGCACGGTGTGGTCGCCGTCGTCGGTGCAGTAGAGATTGTCGTCGGCGTCGATGTGCAGGCCGTGCGCGCGCTTGAATACGCCCTCGCCCCAGCTCTTGATGAAGCTGCCGTCGCGGTTCAGCACCACCATCGGGTGCTCGCCGCGATTGAACACGTAGACGCGATCCTTGCTGTCGACCGCGACCGCGCCGACGTCGGTCAGATTCCAGCCCTCGGGCAGCTTCGCCCAGTTCTCCACCACGCGATAGCGATGCTCGCCCGAGCCCAGGACCGTCATGTTTCCTCCGACATTAAGTTTGCTGGTTCACATCTCCGCTTCGCGTACGAGCGCGGCGCGGTTTTCGAGGCAGTAGTAGCCGGCGAGCCGGCTGACCAGCTTCTGGCGCATCCAGTCGTTCAGGATGCGGCTGACATTCTCGCGCGCGATTCCCGCCATCGCGGCAAGATCGCTCTGCGTCACTTTCTGCCGGATCAGGATGCGGCCGGCCCCCACGTCGTTGCCGAAAGCTTCGGCGAGGCTGAGCAGCCCATGCGCGACGCGGCCTTTCAACGACAGGAAGCTCATCGCGGCGACCACGTTGTTGGTGTCGCGCAGGCGCCGCACCAGCAGCTTGACGATGTAGCGATAGATGTCCGGGTGGTCGGTCGCGACCTGCTCGAACGCGGCGCGGCTGATGTAGCTCAGCTCCGAGTCGCGCGCCGCCGTCACCGAGGCCGAACGCGGCTGCGCGTCCATGATCGCGAGCTCACCGACCAGCGTGCCGGGGCCGAGGATCGCCAGGATGCGCTCGCCGCCGGAGGGCGACACCACGCTGACCTTCAACAGGCCCTGCTCGACCCGATAGCAGCCGTCACCCGGATCGCCGGCGACGAACAGCGTCTGGTCTTCCTTGAGACGATGCGGCCGCGCGGCCGCAAACAGCGCCGCCGCGAGATGGGGCGGCAGCGCGCTGAGCAGATTGTCGGGAACGGGGACGGGTTTGGCCATGGTCTGCGCCGCTGCGGGACCGCGACGATAGCGCATGGCGGCTTCCGGGGAACCCCTCGAAACCGCATGGAAGCCAGAAAGTCGGCGGCCCGGTGGGGTCATCCGCCCGTCGGCGCAACGAAAAAGGGCGGCCTCGCGGCCGCCCTTCATATTGGTGAGGCGCGGATTACTCCCCCGCGACGACCTGCGGCTGGTCGCCGTCGGCCTTCTTCTTGGCCTCAAGGTCCTCGCCGGTCACCTGGTCGACGACCTTCATGGAGAGGCGGGTCTTGCCGCGATCGTCGAAGCCGAGCAGCTTGACCTTCACCTTGTCGCCTTCCTTGACGACGTCCTTGACGTTCTGCACGCGGTTCGCCGCGAGCTGCGAGATGTGCACGAGGCCGTCCTTGGCGCCGAAGAAGTTCACGAAGGCGCCGAAGTCCATCACCTTGACGACCGTGCCGTCGTAGATGTGGCCGACCTCCGGATCGTTGGCGATCGACTTGATCCAGTTGATCGCCGCCTTGATCGATTCCGCGTTGGCGGATGCGACCTTGACCGATCCGTCGTCCTCGATGTTGATCTTGGCGCCGGTCTTCTCGACGATCTCGCGGATCACCTTGCCGCCGGTGCCGATCACTTCGCGGATCTTGTCGGTCGGGATGTTGAACATCTCGATGCGCGGGGCGTGCTCGCCGAGCTCGGCGCGCGCCTGGGTCAGGGCCTTCGCCATCTCGCCGAGGATGTGGATGCGGCCATCCTTCGCCTGGGTGAGCGCCACCTTCATGATCTCTTCGGTGATGCCGGCGATCTTGATGTCCATCTGCAGCGAGGTGACGCCGCGGTCGGTGCCGGCGACCTTGAAGTCCATGTCGCCGAGATGATCCTCGTCGCCGAGGATGTCGGAGAGCACCGCGTAGCGCTCGCCCTCGAGGATCAGGCCCATCGCGATGCCGGCGGTCGCACGCTTGAGCGGAACGCCCGCATCCATCAGCGCCAGCGAGGTGCCGCACACGGTCGCCATCGAGGACGAGCCGTTCGACTCGGTGATCTCGGAGACGATGCGGATGGTGTAGGGGAAGTCGTGCTTGTCCGGCAGGACCGGGTGGATCGCGCGCCAGGCGAGCTTGCCGTGGCCGATCTCGCGCCGCTTGGTGCCGCCGAGACGGCCGGTCTCGCCGACCGAGTAGGGCGGGAAGTTGTAGTGCAGCAGGAATGCTTCCTTGTAGGTCCCGGACAGCGCGTCGATCCACTGCTCGTCCTCGCCAGTGCCGAGCGTCGCCACCACCAGCGCCTGCGTCTCGCCGCGGGTGAACAGCGCCGAGCCGTGTGCGCGCGGCAGGATGCCGGCCTCGGCGATGATCGGACGCACGGTCGAAAGGTCGCGGCCGTCGATGCGCTTGCTGGTGTCGAGGATGTTCCAGCGCACGATCTTGGCTTCGAGCTCCTTGAACACGCCGCCGATGCGCAGCTTGTCGTATTTCGGCTCGGCG
>DATEKY010000580.1:0-6145 GCA_035277225.1 Xanthobacteraceae bacterium | reverse complement strand
AATAGCGCGCATGTCACCGGCGGCGCGAGGGGCCCAAACCCCTCGCGTTGTTGCGCGTAAGAGACGATCGGATTATTGCTCCGGCTGGACCGGCGGACTGTCCGCATAGGCGAGACCCTTCCACCGCTCCGCATCGGCCTCCGCAACGCGCACAGCGTCGTCGAAGGCTTCCTGGCTGGCATAGAAGTGCTGCCACCGTCCCGAGCGACGCAGTTCGGACAAATGCGCGAGGCGCTTCAACGCGAGCGCCCGCCACTTGTGAACCGTCAGGACTGGAATGCCCGTCATGCCCCGACTGAGCCCAAGGGCAGCGGCTTTTTCAATCGGCCATATCCGCCGATCTGGAATCGTGGTTACTTTTGGACCGTGGAGGCTGGGCCTCTGGGGCTTACGCCGTCGCGCCGGACGCGTTACATGGCTGGCGCATCGCCGCTGGACCCCCCGTGCCTGACACCAAGCCCATCCTCGACGTCCTCGCGCGCCGGCCGCAGGCCACGCCGCCGGTGTGGTTCATGCGCCAGGCCGGGCGTTATCTGCCCGAGTATCGCGCGCTGCGCGCCAAGGCCGGGAGCTTCCTCGATCTGTGCTTCACGCCCGACTTGGCGACCGAAGTGACCCTGCAGCCGATCCGGCGCTTTTCCTTCGACGCCGCGATTTTGTTTTCCGACATTCTGGTGGTGCCGCACGCGCTCGGCCGCACCGTGACGTTCGAGGCCGGTGAGGGGCCGCGGCTCGAGCCGCTCGACGACGCCGCAAAACTCAACGCGCTCGCGCGCGAGGCCGACGAGCGCGTGTTCGCGCCGGTGTATGAGACGGTGCGCCGCGTGAAGGCGGCGCTGCCGCCGAACGTCGCGCTGCTCGGATTCTGCGGCGCGCCGTGGACGGTCGCGACCTACATGGTGGCGGGCCGCGGCACGCCGGATCAGGCGCCCGCGCGCATGATGGCGTATCGCGAGCCGGATGCGTTTGCGCGCATGATCGATATCCTGGTCGAGGTGTCGTCGCGCTATCTCGTTGAACAACTCAAGGCCGGCGCCGATGCGGTGCAGATTTTCGACACCTGGGCGGGCGTGCTGCCGCCGTCCGAGTTCGCGCGCTGGAGCATCGCGCCGGTCGAACGCATGGTCGATAACGTGCGGCGTGCAGTCCCGGACTCGAAGATCATCGGCTTCCCGCGCGGCGCCGGCGCATCGCTCGCCCACTACGTGGATAAGGTGCCGGTGAACGCGGTAAGCATCGACTGGATGGCAGAACCGTCCTTCGTGCGCGAATGCATCCAGAGCCGCATCGCCGTGCAGGGCAACCTCGATCCGCTGGCGCTGCTCGCCGGCGGCGCAGCGCTCGACCGTGCGGTCGACGCCGTTCTTGAAAATTTTGGCGCCGGCCCGCTGATCTTCAATCTCGGCCACGGCATTCTGCCGGAGACGCCGATCGCGCATGTCGAGCAGACGCTCAAGCGCATCCGGGGCTAGCGAAAGGGAAGGTTCGTAATGACAACGCTGGTGACCGGATCGAGCGGCTTCGTCGGCCGCGCCATCATGACGCGGCTGCCCGATGCGATCGGGCTGGATCCAGTCGCGTCGCCGGGCACGAGGATCATCGACGATCTCACGGATCGCGCGCGGCTGCGCGAGCTGATCGCGCGCGAGAAGATCACGCACATCATCCATGCGGGCGGCGTGTCCGGTCCGATGGTGCTGGCCGACGATCCGGCCGCCGTGATTGCGATCAACGTCACCGGCAGCATGAATTTGCTTTATGCGGCGATGGAGGCCGGAGTGACGACCTTCGTCTACTGCTCCTCGCTCGCCGCGATCGGCAATTTCTACGAGGCGGAACCGATCGGCGAGGATTATCCGCTGCGGCCGAATTCGACCTACGGCTGCTCCAAGGCCGCGATGGACTACGTGCTGCGCGGGCTGTGGCGGCGCGTCCCGCTCGATATCTGCTCGCTGCGCCTCACCGCGGTCTACGGTCCCGGCCGGCAGACCGAGTTCTACGCCGACACCATTGTGCGCGCCGCGCTCAAGGCCGAGCCCGCGCGGCTCGATCCGCTCACCGACTGGCCCTACATTTACGTCGACGATGCCGCCGAGGCCGCGATCGCGGCCTGCTTTTCACAGCGTCGCAATCAGCTCGCCTATTACGTGGCGCATCCCGAGCGCGTCACGCCGGACGACATCGCGGCGGCCTGCGCGGCCGCCGGCAAGCCGGTGCGGCTCGACATCGACACGTCGAAGCCGAAGGCCGCGCGCGGGCTGGTGGACGTGGAGGCTGCCGCCCGCGACTTCGGGTTTCGCGCGAAAATCGGCCTGCGCGAAGGCATTCGCCGCATGATCGAAGCGGCTGGCTGACACGCGCGCAGGACTGTTGCCGCCGCCGCGCCGCCGTCTCATAGTCCCCGCCCTCGCCTTCCCCACGGAGCCATCATGGACCTCAAGCTTGCAGGAAAGACCGCGCTGATCACCGGCGGGTCGAAAGGGATCGGCCGCGCCACCGCGGAGATCTTCGCCGCCGAAGGCTGCAACGTGATCATCGTGTCGCGCAGCGCCGATGCGCTCGCCGCCGCGAAAGCCGGCATTGCACAGAAATCCAACGCCCGGGTCGACACCGTCGCGGCGGACCTGTCAGACAGCAAGAACGTCGATCAGCTCGCCAAGGATTTCCCCGGCGTCGACATCCTGGTGAACAATGCCGGCGCGATCCCGGGCGGCGCGCTGCTGCAGGTCGACGAAGCGACCTGGCGCAAGGCGTGGGACCTGAAAGTGTTCGGCTATGTCAACATGTGCCGCCGCTACTACGCGCTGATGAAGGCGCGCAAGGACGGCGTGATCGTCAACGTGATCGGCAACGCAGCCGACACGCACGACCCGGACTATATCTGCGGCGTCGCCGGCAATGCCTCGCTGCAGGCGTTTACGCAATCGCTCGGATGCGTCAGCGCGCGCGACGGCATCCGCGTCGTGGCGCTGAGCCCCGGACCGGTCGAGACCGACCGCATCGTCACCCTGATGAAGAAGAAGGCGAAGGACCGCACCGGCGACGAGAACAACTGGGAGGAGCTGCGCAAGCCGCTGCCGTTCCAGCGCTGCGCCTCGCCGGAGGAGATCGGCGCCGCGATCGCGTTCCTCGCCTCGCCGCATTCCGGCTACACCAGCGGCTCGGTGGTCACCATCGACGGCGGCCTGTCGGCCCGCGCCGGCGCATTCTGAGGAGACTGCGATGCCCCATCTCACAACCGACGACGGCGTTAAGCTCTATTACGAGGAGACCGGCAAGGGTACGCCCATCGTGTTCATCCACGAGTTCGCCGGCGACTATCGCTCGTGGGAACAGCAGGTGCGCTACTTCGCACGCTACTACCGCTGCATCACGGTGAATGCGCGCGGCTATCCGCCCTCCGACGTGCCGAAGGACGGCGCAAAATACTCGCAGGACCGCGCGCGCGACGACATCCGCGCAGTGCTCGATGCGCTCAAGATCGACAAGGCGCATGTGGTGGGCCTTTCGATGGGCGGCTTCGCCACCCTGCATTTCGGCTTCACCTATCCGGATCGCGCGCGCTCGCTCGTCATCGCGGGCTGCGGCTACGGCGCCGAGCCGGACAAGCGCGCGCAGTTCTCCGCCGAGGCCGAAGCCTCCGCGAAGCGTTTCGAGGATCTGACCATGGCGAAGGCCGCCGAGGCCTACGCACTCGGCCCGACGCGGGTGCAGCACCAGAACCGCGACCCGCGCGGCTGGCGCGAATTCGTCGATCAGTTCGCCGAGCATTCGACCGAAGGCGCAGCGCTCACCATGCGCGGCGTGCAGGCGAAGCGTCCGTCATTGTTCGAACTGACCGAGAAGATGAAGGCAATCACCGCGCCGACCTTGATCATGACCGGCGACGAGGATTGGCCTTGTCTCGAGCCGGGCCTCCTGATGAAGAAGACGATCGCCACCGCCGCCCTGGTGGTGATGCCGAACGCCGGCCACAACATCAACCTGGAAGACCCGGCGGCGTTCAACGCGCATCTCGCCGAACTGTTCGCCGCCGCCGACGCCGGCACCTGGCCGGTGCGCGATCCGCGCGCGATGGCGGGGTCGATCCTGGGCAAGTAGCATCGCGGCAAACGGTCGCGGGAAACGCCGCGTTGATCGGCGGAATTGGTTTTGCCGCCGGGGATGCTACGCTGCCGACGCAATCCCTGGCCGCCAATCTCTTGTGCCCGCCCCACCGGCCACCTCCCGCATAGGCAAAAGGATCGGCGATTTCCGACAACATGACCTGATGACAGCAGCACTCGACCGGCAACGAGCGCAGCACGGCTTCTTCCGCCGTGGCTTGCGCGCCTTCATTCACTTCTTCTCCTATCATCTGATTTTGAATCGCCAGAGCGCGCAGGTGACGAGGGTCGGCGGCTTCAAGCTCCGCGTGCGCCCGACCGTGTTTCATCCGCGCTTCTTCCTCTCCAGCAAGCGCTTCGTCTCGTTCCTCGACAGCCTCGACCTGCGCGACAAGGTCGTGATCGACGTCGGCACCGGCTCGGGTGTGATCGCGCTGGCAGCGGCCCGCGCGGGCTCGCAGACCGTGATCGCGGCGGACATCAATCCCAACGCGGCGATGTGCGCCGCCGAGAACGCCCGCGCCAACGGCTTCGGCGAACGGGTTCACGGGATCGCCTCCAATCTCCTCGCGGCCTTTGCGCCGCGTCCGATGTTCGACGTCATTCTGTCGAGCCCGCCGAAGCATGCGGGCGAGCCGCGCGATCTGGCGGATCGTGGCTGGCACGCCGGACCGGCCTACCGGGACGTGGCCGACCTGTTCGACCAGGCGCGCGAGCGGCTTAAACCCGGCGGCAAGGTCTACGTCATGGTCTCGTCGGATTCCGACCTCGACCTGTTCGGACGGCGCATCCGCGAGGCCGGCTTCAATGCGCAAATCGCCAAGGAGTACTCGATCTTCATCGAGTCCTTCATCTTGTACGAGCTGACGGTCCGGCCGACGCCGTAGCGCAGGCGCTCACATTCCCCAATAGGGCCGCGCCTTGTAGTAGTCGTGCAGGTGCGTCTCCTGGCTGCGATCGCCCCAGTCGAACTCCCTGTCGGCCGCGTAGGACGGCGCCTTCGCCAGCTCCTCGTCGCTGATCTCGACCTGATAGGCCTGCATCATCGGCTCGAACTTGAGCATGCCCCACGGGATCGGGATGTGCTTTTCGCCGATGCCGAGAAGCCCGCCGAAGCGGAGCACCGCGTAGGCCACGTTGCCGCTGATCTTGTCGATCATCAGCCGCTGGATCGTGCCGATCTTGTCGCCGTTCGCGCGGCGCACCACCGTGCCTTCCACGCGGTCGCTCGGGATCAACGCGTGAGGTTTGGTCTCGGGCCTGGCAATCGTTTCCGCTGTCGCCATGACTGCCTCCATGGTTTGCCCTGAAACAACGTATGCCGGAGTTCCCGGTTCCCGGCGCCTGCCTCCTGTCCGCTGCCTCGCACCAGGCAAATGATGCACCGCACAAAAGCGGATATACGCGCCGCCGCCCAGCCCTATAGTATCCGCCCCTGCACACGCGCCGCACGGCGCCAGCCGAATGGTCCATCGCATGCACCGGCCCGATCATTTCCGCGTCGAAGACATCGCGCAGATGCATGCGCTGATGCGCGCGCGGCCGTTCGCCGCGCTGGTCTCGTCCACCGCAAACGGTCTCTACGGCACGCACCTGCCGACCGTGCTGAAGGATGATGGCGCCAACGGCCTGATCGAATGCCATCTGGCGCGCGCCAACCCGCACTGGAAGGACCTGGCCGAGGGCAACGAGGCGCTGATGATCTTCCAGGGCCCACAGGGCTACATCACGCCCGGCTGGTATCCGTCGAAAGCGCTGCACGGCAAGGCCGTGCCGACCTGGAATTACGCGATCGTGCACGCCTATGGCCGTCCAGCGGTGGTGCAGGACAAGGACTGGCTGCGCCGCCACGTCACCGAACTGACCACCCAGCAGGAGGCGGGCGAAGCGCAGCCATGGGCGGTATCCGACGCGCCCGAAAGCTACATCGACGTCATGCTGCGCGGCATCGTCGGCTTTCGTTTCGCCATCACGCGGCTCGAAGGCAAATGGAAGATGAGCCAGAACCGCGAGATGCCGGACCGCGAGGGCGTCGTCGC
>DATEKY010000579.1:0-3059 GCA_035277225.1 Xanthobacteraceae bacterium | reverse complement strand
GGCCGGTTCGCCAGCATCACACCACGGCTCGCAGCAGTTCCGAGCGCGCATTGGCGCCGGCCAGGATGTAATTGTGATCCGAGCCCGACAGCACCATGCGGGCGCCGGCCTTGATGTAGCGGCTGGCATTCTCCTTGTCATAGACGCCGCCCATGCCGAGCGCCTTGCCGCTGGCGCGACACGCCGCGCCGACAGCGTTATAGGCCTCGACCACCTTCGCGTGGCCGATCTGGCCCGAGATGCCGAGCTCGGCGGTGAGGTCGGAGGTGCCGATCAGCAGCGCATCGATGCCCTCGACCGCCGCGATCTCTTTCGCGTTGCGCACCGCTTCCGGGCTCTCGATCATCGCGACCACCAGCACGGCCTTGTTCAGCGCGGCCTGCGCCTCGGCGTTGCCGGGCGCCTTGAAGCCGAACACGGCAGGCGGGCCGCCCCAGCTGCGATGCCCGATCGGCGGATAGCGGAACGCTTTCGCGATCTGCTTTGCCCGTTCCGCAGTATCGACGTGCGGCACGATCACGCCGAGCGCGCCGTTGTCGAGACAGCGCGTGCCCTCGTCCAGCGCATCGGCGCAGATGCGCACGATCGGCGTCACGCCGGTCGGCAGCGCCGCGATGCAGATCTGCGCCGCGTCATGGGCTGAGATCGCGCCGTGCTCCATGTCGATGAACAGCCAGTCGTGATCGCCCGCCGCCGCGATCATGCCGGTCGCACTGGTGCGCAGGTGATGCACGCCGAAGCCGAGCGCGAGTTCGTTGTTCTGCAGCTTGAGCTTGGTCTTGTTTTCGAACATGGATGTCCTCCCCGACATATGTTTGAGGTTCCCGGCGCCGTCGGTCAAGCGGCGGTCCCGCGCCTCACCTATGCGCTATGCTGCGCTCGACTGTGGAGACCGCGATGCAGAACTCGGAAAAAATCTGGCAGCTCGTCGACGCACGCAAGAACGACTACGAGGCGCTGTCCGACCGCGTCTGGGGCATGCCCGAACTGTGCTACGGCGAGGTCCGCTCGTCGGCCGAGCACCGCGCGATGCTGGAGCAGGAGGGTTTCCGCATCAGCGAAAACGTCGCCGGGATACCGACCGCAGTGATGGGCGAGGCCGGCGATGGCGGCCCGGTGATCGCGATCCTCGGCGAGTACGATGCACTGCCCGGGCTCTCCCAAGTCGCCGGCATCGCCGAAGCGAAGGAAGTCGAGAAAGGCGGCAACGGCCATGGCTGCGGCCACAACCTGCTCGGCTCGGCCGCGCTGCTCGCCGCGACCGCAGTGAAGAACTATCTCGCCGAGGCCGGAATCAAGGGGCGCGTGCGCTACTACGGCTGCCCGGCGGAGGAAGGCGGCGCCGCCAAGACCTTCATGGTGCGATCCGGCTGCTTCGACGACGTCGACATCGCGATCACCTGGCACCCCGGAGCGATGAACCGCGTCGACGACGCGATGAGCCTGGCAGGCGCGCGCATCGACTACACGTTCCGCGGCCGCGCCTCGCATGCCGCCGCTTCGCCGCATCTGGGACGCAGCGCGCTCGATGCGGTCGAGCTGATGAATGTCGGCGTCAACTACATGCGCGAGCACATGCCGTCCGACGCGCGCATTCATTACGCGATGATCGACTCCGGCGGCGTCGCGCCGAACGTGGTGCAGGCGCTGGCGAAAGTGCGCTACTCGATCCGCGCGCGCGACGTGCACGGCATGAATGCGCTGGTCGCGCGCGTCAACAAGGTGGCCGAGGGCGCCGCGCTGATGACCGAAACCAAGGTCGAGGTGCAGATGCACACCGCCGTCTCGAACCTGCTCGGCAACACGCCGCTGGAGCAGGCGATGCAGAGCCAGCTCGAGCGGCTCGGGCCGCCGCCGTTCGATGCGGCCGACCGCCTCTATGCGGCGCAGATCCAGGCGACGCTGTCGGCCGAGGATATCGCGTCGTCGTTCGCGCGCGTCGACATGTTGGTGAAGAAGGACACGCCGCTGTGCGACTTCATCGTGCCCTACGGCACCAGGGGCGCGCCGATGATCGGCTCGACGGATGTGGGCGACGTCAGCTGGGTGGTGCCGACTGTGCAGGCGCGCGTCGCCACCGTCGCGATCGGCACGCCGGGACATTCATGGCAGATCACCGCGCAGGGCAAGTCCGGACAGGCGAAGAAGGGCATGCTCAATGCCGCCAAGGTGATGGCCGGCGTCGCGGTCGATGCGCTGAATGACAGCACGCTGATCGTGCGCGCCAAGGCAGACCACAAGGCGCGCACCGACGCGATGCCTTACGTGTCTCCCCTGCCTGCTGACGTGCAGCCGCCGGTCGGCGGGCGGTTCTAGACCGGAGCAGGGGGCACGCGGCTTTGCTCTCTTACGCTTGCTGGCCCCCCGCGCCCTCGTTACAATCATAGCGCACTAATGTCTGTCCCACGGAGATCGCCGCGAGCAAGCAGAGACCAGACTGATCGAGTTCAGCGGCGCAGCCTCCCCTGATCACGCCAAGGAGAAGTTAGCATGTACACAACTCTCCGGTGCCTGACGGTCGCTTTCGTCGCCCTCATGATCCCTGCCACAGTGTCAGCGCAGAACGACGGACGCCTCCGCATCGACCTCTCGGGATTCAATGAAGTGCATCCGCCGACTCTCGGAATCGGCTCCATCTTCAGTACCGGCAGCGGCCGGCTCACGCTCAAGATCAACAAGCAGATCCGCTCAATCGACTATGAGCTGACCTACGACTTCCCCGACGCTGCCGAAACGCCGGTCGTCGGTGCGCAGTTCGTCAATCAGGCGCACTTCCATTTCGGTCAGAAGCACACCACTGGCGCGATCAACGTGTGGCTCTGCCAATCGGCAGACACGCCCGCCCCGGCCGCCGTGGCGGCGGCTACTCCCACATGCCCCAGTCCATCGGGAACCGTCACCGGAAGCATCACGCCCGCGATGGTTCTGGCGCTCGCCGGTCAGGGATTCCCCGGGGGCGAGGCAGGATTCGACGCGCTGCTCGCCGCGCTGGGGAGCGGCGTGATCTATGCCAACGTCCACACGGATCGATTCCCGCCAGGAGAGATCCGCGGCCAGAT
>DATEKY010000578.1:0-2941 GCA_035277225.1 Xanthobacteraceae bacterium | reverse complement strand
CGGCTGGCACGCGATCCCGATATTGGGACACATCGGCTCGCCATTCTCAGCGCGCGAGCAGGTCATGCAGCCGTCGCTCCACTCGCTGCAGGTCTTGTTGCGGTCGCCGTAGCCGAGCATCGAGGCTTCCTCGGAGTTCGGATCGAGCGGCGCCGGCCGCTGCTGTGCCGAGGCGCTGACCAGCAGCAGGGCCGCGAGCGCGAGAACCGTTGCGGCGGCATGCATGTCACGCCGTCCGCAGCACCGAGAAGCGCTCGCCCGGGCGGCGCTGCTCCAGCAATCCCATGTCGCCCTCCTGCGCATCGACCGCCTCGACCCGCGCGGCCGGCGGCCCAAGCCGGCACGCCGCGATGACCGCCGCGACCGTTTCGTCGGCGCCGGAAAACACGGCCTCGACAGTGCCGTCGCGCCGGTTCCTCACCCAGCCGTCGAGGCCGCGCCGCAGCGCCTCCTCCGCCACGAAGGCGCGGTAGCCGACGCCCTGCACGCGCCCGCGCGCCACCACATGGCGGATCATCCGATCTCTCCGGTCTCGGCCGGGCGGGCGCCGCGATAGCCGGGCGCGAGACGGCGCAGCTCGGCAAGATAACGCCGCGGCAGGCGCCAGTCAGCCGCCGACGCGATGACGCGCTCCTGATAGCCCGGCATCGGGCGCGGGCGGCCGCCGCCGCGCCCGACATAGATCAGCGCGCGCGCCCGCCTGCCGTCGCGCTCGACCGTGCACATCGCGCGGCGATAAAGCCCGCTGTCGAGGCTCTCGAACAGATTGAGCGCCGCGAGGTCGCGCGGCGTCAGCCGCCACAGCACGCCGAACACGCACCCACCGGGCGCGCGCGCGAACGCGCCGTAGCCGCGCGCGATGACGTAGCGGTGCCCACGCAGCGCCGCGATCCCGAGCGCGGTCGCACCCGGACAGCGCTTGCGCATCGCGGCGCGCTCCATGTTGGCGCCGTAGGCGAAATAGAGCGTCATGGCGAGGCCTGCGCGACGCTGCGGCGCGCTCCCGTCACCAGCGAGAACACGAACGACACCAGCACCGGCAGGCAGGCGATGAAGATCAGCAGCTTCAGGATCGTCATGAACGTGCCGAAGTCGGGCGAGAACAACAGCCCGAGGATGATGATCAGCAGCATCAAGCCGAACGCGGCTTCGCCCGCGGACCGTTCGGCCTCGCCGCCCGGAGCGTTCGGATTGGTCAGGAACGCGATCAGCATCAGCAGCAGGGCGAGCGCCAGCGCATAGATCACCGCAACGCCGATCGCGCCGGCCGGCCCCTGCCCGGCATCGCGCAGCCGCTTGATGTGGATCGCGAGCCAGGCCCAGAGCAGCACCGCCTGCGCCACCGCGAACGGCGTCAGCCCGGCGCGCATCCGTATGGCGTCCTCGAGCAGAGCCTGCGCCACGAAGGCCGCGACATAGATCGCGATCAGAGCGAGCCAGAACGGCTTGCGCGCGAGACGCCCCTGCGTCGTGGAGAACAGGCTCAGCAGATCCATGCCGCGAGATTGGCATGACCGGCCAAGACCGCGCTACTTGCCGCGCTACTTGCGCTGTTTTTTGGGATGCGCGTCGACCAGGCGCTCCAGCGGCGGCGCGGAGCCGTCGGGATGCTCGGCGATGCTTTCCACCGAGGCGCGCTCCACCTCCTGCTCGTAGGTCTCGAGCCGCGCGTTCTTGTCGGGATCGGCGGCGGTGCGGTCACCCTCAGGCTTGCGTTTCGGTGTTGCTGCCATGTCGGTCTCCTTCAGGCGTTGACGATCTTCCCGCCGTTCGGATGCAGCACCTGGCCCGAGATGTAGGAGGCGTCATCGCTGGCGAGGAACACGTAGCAGGGCGCCACCTCGTTCGGCTGGCCGGCGCGCTCCATCGGCACGCTCTCGCCGTGCCGCGCGACCTTCTCGGCGCTGAACGAGGCCGGGATCAGCGGGGTCCAGATCGGCCCGGGCGCGACGCCGTTGACGCGGATGCCCTTGTCGGTGAGCGCCTGCGACAGCGAGCGCGTCAGCGCGACGATCGCGCCCTTGGTGGCGGCGTAGTCGATCAGCGTCTTGTGGCCCTGGTAGGCGGTGATCGAGGTGGTGTTGATGATGCTCGCGCCGCTCTCCATGTATTGCAGGCAGGCGCGCGTCATGTGGAAGAACGAGAACACGTTGGTGCGGAAGGTGCGCTCGAGCTGCTCGCTCGACAGCTCCACCGGGTCGTCGACCTCGTGCTGCTCGGCGGCGTTGTTGACCAGAATGTCGATACGGCCGAACTCCTCGTTGATGCGCTCGACCGACTCCCAGCAGAACATCTCGTCGCCGACGTCGCCCTTGAACAGGATCGCGCGGCTTCCCTCCGCCTCGATGAGGCGCGCGGTCTCCTTCGCGTCGGCGATTTCCTCCAGGTAAAGGATCGCGATCAGCGCACCCTCGCGCGCCATCGCGACCGCGACCGCGCGGCCGATGCCGCTGTCGCCGCCGGTGATGATTGCGACCTTGTCGCGCAGTTTGCCGACGCCGGGATATTTGGGCCGGTAGTCCGGCTGCGGCCGCATCTCGCTTTCGATGCCGGGCTGGTGGTCCTGGTGCTGCGGCGGCTGTTTGATTTTCTTCGCCTTTTCGGCAGTTTGTTCGGGCTTGCGCTGGACGTTCATGACCCGCTCTGCTTCGCAATAGGTGCCAGCACGGGAACGTCCCAGGACAGGCAGGGTTCCGCCGTCAGCGCTTGCGCAGCACCAGCACCATTGTGGCGAGCCGGCGGCAGAGGAAGCGGAGCAGCGGGTCGAACGCGCGGGGCGCGGCGAGGCGCGCGAGCGGTTTCAGCCGGCCGTGCACGAGGCGGTCGCGGATCCACTGTCCTTCCGCGCGCTCCACGATCTCGAACGCGCGGCCGAACAAGGCCTCGGCCTGGCGCGCCGGGCGGTACGCGACCTCCTCGCGCATCGAGGCGATGGCGCGCG
>DATEKY010000577.1:0-3686 GCA_035277225.1 Xanthobacteraceae bacterium | reverse complement strand
ACCGCGGCCAGGCCGCGCTGCTCGGCGCGCCGGTCTACGGCGCCGAGCATTGCGCCGGAGCGACACACGCCGGCGTGTTCGTCGTCCACCGCGACTCCACCTTCGCCCGATTGGCCGATCTGCGGGGCTGCAACTTCGTCTACAACAGCCGGCATTCGAACTCGGGCATGAACCTGCCGCGGCGGGCGATCGCCGAGATCGTCGAGGGCGAGCGCTTCTTCGGCTCGATCACGGAGTCGCATAGCCAGCCCGGCAATTGGCATGAGCGCAGACCCTCACGTGCCCCCCTGCTGCTTTTGCCGCACGGCCGCGGCCGCTTCCTCCCGAACGCGGCCGGCGCGCTCGGCCGCGGACGCATCGAGCGCGCGAACGTCGAGAAAGAGGTCGAGACCGGCGCCGCTCTCGCTGATGACCTCGGAGTTGCGTCCCGCCGCGTCGTCGAGCCGCCCGTCCACCGCATAAGGCACCACCGGCCGGGCGATGCCCTTCAAGGTGATCGCCTCCAGCGGCCGCGCCCGCACCATCTGGCGCACGAGCGACCAGGTCTCGTAGCTCAGGACGATGCCGCCCGGCTCGGCGATCGATTGCAGCCGCGACGCCAGATTGGCCTCGGCGCCGATGATCGTATAGTCCAAACGCGTACGCCAAGGCCGACGACAACCGACGGTGACCGTCATGTATCAGCCCAATCATCATCGCGTCGAGGACGTGCGCGAAATGCACGCGCTGATGCGTGCCAGACCTTTTGCCGCGCTGGTATCAGCCGGCTCGGCCGGTCTCGATGCCAACCATCTACCGACCGTGCTCAAGGACGAGGGCCCCTATGGCGTCATCGAATGCCATCTTGCGCGTGCCAATCCGCATTGCCGCGACCTCGCCGCGTGCAACGAAGCGCTGATGATCTTTCAAGGTCCCGAGGGCTACATCACGCCCAACTGGTATCCCTCGAAGGCCGTGCACGGGAAGGTCGTGCCGACATGGAACTATGCCATCGTGCACGCCTATGGCCGTCCCGAAGTCATGCAGGACAAAGAATGGCTGCTCCGCCACGTCACGGAGCTTACGGCCCAGCAGGAGAGAACCGAAGCCAGACCATGGGCGCTGTCGGATGCGCCCGACAGCTACATAGAGACCATGTTGCGCGGCATCGTCGGTTTCCGCTTCGGCATCACGAGGCTCGAAGGCAAGTGGAAAATGAGCCAAAATCGCGAGATGCAAGATCGGATGGGCGTCGCGAAAGGGCTGAATGCGCGAGCGACCGGCGACGATCTCGAGATGGCCGAAATCATCTTGCGCGGGATCACGCCAGGCAATTGACGCCGGGGCCAAGTCCCACAGGCGCTAACTGAAGGCTCGCTCGGTCGTCATCGTCCGCCAACGGGTCCGGCCAAAGGCCGGCGCGATGACAGGCTCCAGCGGACGATCCAGTCATCGCCGGACGGCGTGAGATGCGCCGCTCCGGCCTCGAATCGCATCTGCAGGGGTTACTGGATGCCCGCTCCCCGCTTTTCGCGGGGACAGGCTTCGCGGCATGACACCGGAGAAATTGCTTGAATTGGCGCCCAATTGGCGCCCATGTGGGATCAAGTCCCGGGCAGGCTTTTTCGGGATCGGGATCTAGGGCGTGTACTCATAAAATCGGATTAGTAACGCGACCTGATCAAGTCCGCTTTGGCCCGCTATGCGGACTCAAGTCGGACATCTCCCGAGGTCCGGGAAGTGCCGATTTTGTTGCAGAAGTCGGGGATGATGGGGTCCTGGCGGCTGGAGCTCTTCTTGATTAACCGCCTGCCATCCGCTCCTCCCTAGCAATAGGAGGTCTGGCACCACTGCCGCCGAAATCTAACTCCTTATGCAAAGCACATCTCGGTGACCGGCGGTGCTCGGACGACGAGCTTTGCGAGTCTGCGGAGGTTTTGCGCAATTGCCGCCATTGTGAACTCAAACTGAGCACCGGATGGCCCACGCAAGCGCAGACGACCGAGCCGAAAGATACGCTTGAGATGTGCAAACAGCATCTCAACGCGCTTTCTGTCATGGCGCGATCGCTCGAATGCTTCGGTCTTGGCCAGCGCCCGCGCCACGTCACGGGCCTCCTCGTAGATGCTGCGCTGGATTCTGCGCAACGGCACCTTTGGACAGCACTGCGCCTTGAGGATGCAGCTGCGGCAATCGCGCGTCTTAGCTCGGTAGTATAGTGTCTCCCCATCGTTAAACAGCTTGCCCGTCGTGGTGAGAATTTTGCCGGCCGGACAAATGTAGACGTTTTGCTCCTTGTCAAAGCTGAAGTCTTCCCGACTGAAGGTCCCGTCTTCGCGCTTCGACTTGTCGACCACTGGGATATGCGGCGCTATCTTCGCCTCGTTGACCAACCAGTTCAGGTTGGCTCCGGAACCGTAGGCGGTGTCGCCCGCGAGCCGTTCCGGCTTGATGTCGAAGCGCTGCTCGGTGCGTTCGATCATCGTCTTGGCCGCGCCAACTTCGGCTTGGCGGATAGCGCGCGATGCCTCGACGTCCATGATGATGCCGAACTTCACGTCAATCAGATAGTTGTCGGAATAGGCAAAGAACGCCGGTCCGCGCATGGCTCCTGTCCATTGGGCAGCGGGGTCGGACGGTGAGACGAACTTTGGCCTCACGTCGCTGGCGGCCCCGAATGCCGCGTCATCAAGCGTGGCGAGATACTCCTGCATCGCGCGGCTTACTGTCTGTGCGTCAAGCTCTCTGTTCCACTGCGAGCCAGGAGTTGATCGCTGCTTATTGGCGTCCGCAACAATCAGACTGGCATCCACCGCGAAGCCCTCGCCGCCGACCAGGCCAGCCCCGATGCACGCGCCCACAACACGCTCGAACACACGGCGGAAGATGTCGCTATTGCGGAACCGCTCATTGCGAGCCCGTGAAAACGCCGAGTGATCCGGGATTTTGTCTTCAATCGAGAGGCCACAAAACCAGCGATAGGCAAGGTTCACTCTCACATCACGGCATAGCGCCCGCTCCGATCGGATCGCAAACACGTAGCCGACGATAAGCATCCGGATCATCAGCACTGGATCGATCGATGGCCGGCCGAGCTGAGAATAATAAGGTGCCAGCTCGGAATGCACCCAACTCAGATCAAGAACCGCAGCGACCTCGCGGACCGGATGATCGTCCGGCACCGCCTCATCCAGACGAAATGAATAGAAAAACTGCTCCTGGTCCTGACTCAGCCGCCCCATCATCGCCCGCTCCCGTCGCGAATCGCATCACAGCGACGGAATCACCGACCGAAAAAGCTTGCAACGGACTTCTGCAACAAAATCGGCACTTCTCGGACCTCTTGAGATGTCCGACTTGAGTCCGCAAAGTGGGGCAAAGCGACAGGCCCCATACTCGTCAAGCTAGGCGAATGATGCCCCTGGAGCGCACCGGCGCCTTCACGCTCTCGCTTGCGTGGCCGTCTTGCAGGTCGTGGCGCTTGCGATTCTCTTCTTGTCGTAGGCGCGAGAGACTCGATTGATCCGCGCCTGCGCAGCCTTGCTGCGCGCGTCAAATAATCCACCGCAAGTGCCCTAAGTGCTTCGGCCACGGTGGGTGCGGAACACTCGCTGGCAAGCTCCATGCATCGTTTGGCCAGTTGCTTGCAGTCCTCCGGTGTTGGTCGCAGATCGTCACTCATGGGGGAACTGTGTCCGAATGCGATT
>DATEKY010000576.1:0-7444 GCA_035277225.1 Xanthobacteraceae bacterium | reverse complement strand
CTCGCCCGACGGCGGGCCGCGCACCTTGCGCGATTTGCCGGCGATCTCGTCGGCAATGCCGAGCGTCTTGAATCCGACGGTCGACAGGTACGTCCCGCTGGAACTGTCCGAATACGCGATCGACTTCGCGGCGAGCAGCGTGTTGCGCAGGGCTTCGACGCTGCTGATGTCCGGCTTGGGCTGGCCGGCGCGCACCACCATGCCGATGAACGATTCGGCGAGCCGCACGCGGCTCTCCGGCTGCGTCAGGCCGCGCTGGTCGAGGATGTCGGCGCCGTGTCCGTCCATGATGACGACGTCGGCCTGCTCGCCGCGGCCGAGCCGCGTCGGGATCGCTTCGGGGGAATCGCCGAGCGACGGCCCTCGCGTGGTGACGAGCTTGTGGCCGGTCGCCTTCTCGAACGCGGGGCCGAGCTCCGCATACACCTTGAAGAAACCAGCCGAGATCATCACCGTGATGTCGGCGGCCGATGCGGCGCTCGCCACGCAAACGGCAATCAGCACGGCAAGCAGACGAAGCAAGGATTGCATGGTTCGCTCCCGACGGGTTCCCGCGATCGTCCCACGCGCGTCAGCACGCGTCCAGCGCGCTTGGCCTTACACATCCACCTTCAGCGCGGCCATAGTCTGACGCGCAGCGTCAGACGTCGACCTTCAGCGCGGCGATGAACGCCTCCTGCGGGATGTCCACCTTGCCGTACTGGCGCATCTTCTTCTTGCCTTCCTTCTGCTTATCGAGAAGCTTGCGCTTGCGGCTGACGTCGCCGCCGTAGCATTTCGCGGTCACGTCCTTGCGCAGCGCGCGCACCGTCTCGCGCGCGATGATCTTGCCGCCGATCGCGGCCTGGATCGGCACCTGGAACATGTGCGGCGGGATCAGCTCCTTCAGCTTCTCCACCATCGCGCGGCCGCGGCTTTCCGCGCGCGTCTTGTGCACCAGCATGGCCAGCGCATCGACCGGTTCGGCGTTGACCAGGATCTGCATGCGCACCAGGTCCGACGGCCTGAAGTCGGTGAGGTGATAGTCGAACGACGCGTAGCCCTTCGAGACCGACTTCAGCCGGTCGTAGAAGTCGAACACCACCTCGTTGAGCGGCAGGTCGTATTTCACCATCGCGCGGTTGCCCACGTAGGTGAGCTCCTTCTGCGTGCCGCGCCGGTCCTGGCAGAGCTTGAGCACCGAGCCGAGATACTCGTCCGGCGTCAGGATCGTGGCCTCGATCCACGGCTCCTCGATCTCGAGGATCTGCATCACGTCCGGCATGTCGACCGGATTGTGGATCTGGATCTCCGATCCGTTGCGCAGCTTCATCTTGTAGATCACCGACGGCGCGGTCGCGATCAGCGCGAGATTGAACTCGCGCTCGAGCCGCTCCTGGATGATCTCGAGATGCAACAGCCCGAGGAAGCCGCAGCGGAAGCCGAAGCCGAGCGCGGCGCTCGTTTCCATCTCGAACGAGAAGCTCGCATCGTTCAGCCGCAGCTTGCCCATCGCGGCGCGCAGATCCTCGAACTGCGCGGCATCGACCGGGAATAGTCCGCAGAACACCACGGGAATCGCAGGGCGGAAGCCCGGCAGCATCTCGGTCACCGGCTTGCGGTCGTCGGTGATGGTGTCGCCGACGCGGGTGTCGGCCACTTCCTTGATCGACGCGGTCAGGAAGCCGATCTCGCCGGGCCCGAGCTCGTCTGCGGCGACCAGCTTCGGCGTGAACACGCCGACGCGGTCGACGTCGTAGGCCGCACCGGTCCCCATCATGCGGATGCGGTCGCCCTTCTTGAGGCGCCCGTCGACGATGCGCACCAGCACCACGACGCCGAGATAGAGGTCGTACCAGCTGTCGACCAGCAGCGCCTTGAGCGTCGCGTTGCGGTCGCCCTTCGGCGGGGGCAGGCGGGTGACGATTGCCTCGAGCACGTCGGGGACGTTCAGCCCGGTCTTGGCCGAGATGCCGATCGCGTTCGAGGCATCGAGGCCGATCACGTCCTCGATCTGGGTCTTCACCTTCTCGACCTCGGCGGCCGGCAGGTCGATCTTGTTCAGCACCGGCACGATTTCGTGGCCGGCGTCGATCGCGTGATAGACGTTGGCGAGCGTCTGCGCCTCGACCCCTTGCGAGGCATCGACCACCAGCAGCGAGCCCTCGCAGGCGGCGAGCGAGCGGTTCACCTCATAGGCGAAGTCGACGTGCCCGGGCGTGTCGATCAGATTGAGGATGTAGTCCTGGCCGTCGGCCGCCCGGTACTTCAGCCGGACCGTCTGCGCCTTGATGGTGATGCCGCGCTCGCGCTCGATGTCCATCGAGTCGAGCACCTGCTCCTTCATCTCGCGCAATTCGAGCCCGCCGGTGAGCTGGATCAGCCGGTCGGCCAAGGTCGACTTGCCGTGGTCGATATGCGCCACGATCGAGAAGTTGCGGATGTTGCCGATGGGCTGCGCCGTCATGCGCGGCAGATAACATTGGCATTGCGGTGCGGCAAGCGAGGGATTCGGCCGCTCCGGAGGTGCCCTAAAACTCCTCCAGCAGCCGCCCGAAGCCCGCAATCTTGTCGTCGATTCCGTTGGCGCGCAGGGCGTGCCAGTAGGTCGCCGTATTGATCGCGATCACCGGCTTGCCGAGCCATAGTTCCGCAGCGGCGGCAAGGCGCACCATGCTGAGGTTGGTGCCGACCTGGACGATCGCGTCCACGTCTGTTCCGTCGCCATTGAGTTCAATGATCGCGTCGCGGCAGGTGTCGGGCGTCACCTCGGCGATGCCGGTCCAGCTCGGGCACTTGAGGCACATGTCGCGCACCACCGTGAAGCCCGAATCGGTGAAGTACTTCGCCACCTGCTCGTTGGCCGCCGGGAAGTAGGGCGTGAGGAACGCGATCCGCTTCACACCGCCGTAGGCCTTCAGCGCCGCGGTACAGGAATGCGACCCGATGCTGACGCCGACGCCGGCCTCGCGCGCGATCTTGTCCTGGAATGCGTCCGCGCCCTTGCTGCCGCCGAAGAACGTCACCGCCGACATGCCCATCACCAGATAGTCGGGCGCGCAGGTCATCACGCTGCGCACCGCATCGAGCGTGTTGTCGGCGATCACGTTCGCGCCCGCCATGAAGCTCTCGTTGCTCACCGCCTTTGCGTTGGGCGTGTAGATGCGGCTGTAGTGATTGGTGACGCCGGCCGGCCGCATCATGTCGAAGTCAGGCTGCACGACTGTGTTGGTCGACGGCCCCATCACGCCGAACTTCTTGCGCCACCCCAGTACGTCTCTCATGTCACTCTCATTGTATCTGCGCCGCGCGCTGCAACCCGGCGATCATCGAGGACTTGAGCATATAGTCGCGCGCGAGCGCGGGGTCTGCCGCTGTCTGCCGCAGCGCATCGAGCGACTTCTTGCGCACCGCGGGATCGCGCTCACTGATGATCTGGTGATTGCGGTTGGTCTGCTGCTGCACCGCCTCGACCGCGACGGTGCGCCGCTGGCGATCATAGCGGTCGAGCAGCGCGTCGTCCGCGCCGGCGTAGATCTCGGCGAGCTTGTCGGCGAGATTGAATGCGTCGTGGATGCCGCCGTTCATCCCCATGCCACCGAGCGGATTGTTGATGTGCGCGGCGTCGCCCGCGAGCAGCACGCGACCCGTACGGAACGATTTCGCGACGCGCTGATGCACGTGATAGATCGAGCGGTGCTCGATCTCGTAGTCACTGCCGCGCCGCACCACGCGCTGCAGCACCTGCTGCAGGTTCTCGTCCGACAATAGCTGCGCGCGATCCGCATTCTCCGGCGCCGGCACCAGCACGCGCCACAGGCCCGGTACGCGCAGCAGCACCAGCCATTCGTTCGGATCGGCGATGTAGTTGACGTAGGCGATGTCGGTCAGCGTGTCCTCGAAGCGGAACGCGGTCGACGCGATCAGGAACAGCTCCGGATAGGTGAAGCCGGTAAACTCGATGTCGAGCGAGCGGCGCACCGCGCTGCGCGCGCCGTCCGCCGCGACCACGTAGCGCGCGTCGATCGTGACCGGTCCTGCGGATGTGTCGGCCGTCACGGCCACTGCGTCATCGCCCGGCGTCACGCCGCTCACCGTGTGGCCGAACCTGATCTCGGCGCCGGGAATTTTGAGATAGGCGTCGCGCAAGAGTCGCATCAGCTTCCACTGCTCGCACTGCACCCGATACGGATGGCTGGTCTCGCCCGCGAGCAGCGAGAGATCGAAGGTCGCGACCGGACCGGTTTCGCGATCGCGGAACTGCCAGGTCGGTGCCTTCAGGCCGGACTCGATCATCGCCGGCACCACCGCGAACTCGTCGAGCATGTCGAGGGTGGGTGGATGGAACGTGGAGCCGCGCAGCTCCATCACCAGCTCGGGCTCGGCGGCGAGCAGCACGGTCGGAATGTTGCGTCGCGCGAGCGCGAGCGCGGCGGTCAGCCCGACCGGCCCGGCCCCAACGACGATGACGCGGTCGGACGGCATCTTACTGCGGGGCTGAGATGCCGGCTGCCTTCACCGATGCGGCGAAGTTCTCCTTGTCCTTGCGGAACACCGCCACGGTCTCTTCCTTGCTCAACCCTCCCGGCACGATGCCGAGTTTGCTCAGCCGCTCGCGCAACGCGTCGGTCTTTGTCAGCGCCGTGATCTCGTTGCGGATCGCCGTGATGATCTCCTCCGGCGTGCCGGCCGGCACCGAAAAGCCGTTCCATGACGAGAATTCGAAGCCGGGGAAACTTTCCGCGACCGTCGGCAAATCCGGCGCGACCGGAATGCGCTGCGGCGTGCCGACCGCGATCAGTCTGATCTTGTCGCTCTCGGCGTGCGGCAGCAGCTCCGACGTGTTGCCGAAATAGAAGTCGACCTGGCCGGCCATCAGGTCCTGCACCGCCTGCGGGCCGCTCTTGGCCGGGATCATCACCACCTCGACGCCGGCGCGCGCGAACAGCAGCACCGGCGCGAGATGCGCGATGTTGTTGGCGCCCGCGATCACGAAATTGAGCTTGCCGGGATTGGCCTTGGCGTGAGCGAGGAACTCGGGAAGCGTCTTCACCGGCAGGCTGCGCCGGATCGCGATCATCTGCGTGCCGGTGCCGACATTCACGACCGGCACGAGCTGCTTGTCGGCGTCGAACGGCACCTTCTGCACCATCGGCGTCAGCAGCAGCATCGAGGAGGGCGAGAACAGGATGGTGTAGCCGTCGGGCGCCGCCGTCGCGACCGCTCCGGTGCCGAGCGCGCCGCCCGCGCTCGGGCGGTTCTCCACAATGAAAGGCTGGCCGAACTTCTCGCTCAAGCGCTGCGCGCCGAGCCGCGCCATCATGTCGGTGTTTCCGCCGGCCCCGAGCGGCACCACGACGGTGACCGGTCGCGTCGGCCAGTCGGCGGCCTGCGCCGGTTGTGCGAGCAGCAGCAGGGCGGTCAATCCAAACGCGATTTTTCCAACAGACATGCGAGCTCCTATCACCGGGCCAGCCGCGCCATCACGTCGGCGAGCGGCACCACGTCGCCGTACTTGGCATTGATGTCGAACAGGTTGGCCTCGTGCGGCCCGTCGTGCCGGTCCCCGACGCACTCGCGCGGCACGATCGGGCGGAAGCCATATTGCATGGCGTCGACCGCGGTCGCGCGCACGCATCCGCTGGTGGAGCAGCCGGTGATGATGAGCGTGTCGATGCTCCGTGCGGTCAACATGCCGGCGAGGCTCGTGCCGAAGAACGAGCTCGCATACTGCTTGATCAGCACCACGTCGTCCGGGCCCGGCGGCAGCTCCGGCACGATGTCGGCGAGCGGCTCGCCCTCGATCATGCGGCGCAGCGCCGGCACCTTCTGGACGAACAGACCGCCGTCGGCGCCGCTCGGATGATAGAGCACGCGCGTGTAGATGATCGGCGCGCCCGTCTCGCGTCCCGCTTTCAGCAGCGGCGCGGTCGCCTTGACGGCCTGCACCACCGCGGGCGCGTAGAGCGGCGAGCCGGGTTCCGTATAGGCGCGGATGAAATCGACGACGATGATCGCCGGCGCGCGCCCGAAGCCCATCTGGCTGTCGAACACGCCGCGATAATTCTGCTGGAGATCGGTGTTGCCGGTCATGCGCGACCGAGAGGGTATTGAGCTGGTCTGCGCTGCGCAACCAACCGCCGACGAGCCGTTCCCGCGGCAATTGCGGCCTTGGGGTTTCCACGCTCGCACGCGGGCTTAACCTAGGATAGCCCGCGGGCGTGGGAACCAATTGAACCATTGCGGCTTTCTCCGCTGAAGCATGTCGCGGGGACGTGCCAATGGAGAAGCCTTCCATGTCCGACGTCGTCGCGATCCAGACGATCCCCGAGGAGTCCAGCAAGTCCGCGGTATCGTGGGGCGCGATCCTCGCCGGCGGCGTCGCCTCGGCGGCGTTCACCCTGTTTCTGGTCGAGCTTGTCGCGGGGCTCGGCCTCGTGATGGTGAGCCCGTGGTCGAACTCCGGCGCCAGCGCCGCGACGCTGAGCGTCGCCGGCGGCATCGCGCTGGTCCTGATGGCCGTGATGGCCTCCGCGCTCGGCGGCTACATCGCGAGCCGGCTGCGCACGCGCTGGGTCGGCATCCATACCGACGAGGTCTACTTCCGCGACACCGCGCACGGCCTGCTCGCCTGGGCGGTCGGCACGCTCATCCTGGCGACGGTGCTTGCCTCGGCGGCCGGCACGATGCTCAGCAGCTTCACGCAGGGCGCCTCGTCCAATCCGGCACTCGTGCCCGACCGCAACGCCTACTACGTCGACACGCTGTTCCGCAGCGAGCGGCCGGTCTCGGCCAATCCCGACGCGATCGCGCAGACCAACGGCGAGGTCTCGCGCCTGTTCGCACGCGGGCTGACGCCCGGGTCGGATTTCACCGCCAACGATCGCACGCGTGTCGCGCAGATCGTCGCCGCGCGCACCGGGCAGTCGCAGCAGGAGGCCGAGCAGCGCGTCGATCAGGTGATCGGGCAGGCGAAGGCCGCGACCGACCAGGCGCGCAGGGCTGCCGCCAAGATGGCGTTCTGGACCGCCGCCTCGCTGATCGCCGGCGCGTTCGCGGCAGCGCTCGCCGCGATGGAAGGCGGGCGCGAACGCGACGACTGACTTCCTCGTCCGGAAACAAAAGCCCCGGGCTCGCGCCCGGCGCTTTTGCTTGCACGCTGGCTCACGCAACAAGGAGCCGCGGCCTTTCGGCGCGGCTCCCTCAATCGTCAGAGCTGTGTCGGCGCGTCAGCGCCAGAACAGCGCGAGCAGGATGATGATGGGCAGCGGAATGCCCAACAGCCATAACAGTGCGCCTCGACCGAAACCCATGATGTTCCTCCAGTCTCTGGTGTCGACATATCAACGCGAGGGGTTGGGCTGAGGTTCCGTGCCGTGAACCGGATGGAACGCGTCGCCTCGGACGAAACTCGCCGCTTGCGAGCGTGATCGCGGCAGGAACGCATCTCTCCCGAATTGCGTTT
>DATEKY010000575.1:0-6801 GCA_035277225.1 Xanthobacteraceae bacterium | reverse complement strand
ACGCGCGGCAGATCGGGCGCTGGAAGGCGATCCGCCGCCATATCCGGCAGATCGAGAAGAACTGCGAGCCGGGCGACGTGTTCTGCCGTCCGCGCCAGCGCCAGGCGTTGCTGCACTGGGCCTATGACAGCCGGAAGATTTGAGGTGTGATCGCGTCACCGCGCGGGCCAACCGGGGGACGACCATGCCTTACGAAACGCTGCTCACCGATCTCGCCGACAACATCTTCACCATCACGATCAACCGGCCGGACAAGCTCAACGCCCTGAACACCACGATGATCCGCGAGTTCATCGCGGCGATCGACGTCGCGGATGCGGACGACGCGGCGCGCGCCATCATCGTGACCGGAGCGGGCAGGGCGTTCTGCGCCGGCGCGGACCTCTCCACCGGGGCGCGCACCTTCGACCGCGAGGCACGCGCGGACCGTCCGCCGGTGCCGGATGGGCCCGACGGCAAGCCGGATCTGTCGCACGACAATGCGCGCGACGGCGGCGGGCGCATGACCTTGCGCCTGTTCAATTGCAAGAAGCCGGTGATCGCCGCGGTAAACGGCCCGGCGGTCGGCATCGGCGCCACCATGCTGCTGCCGATGGACGTGCGCATCGCTTCGAGCGAGGCGCGCTTCGGCTTCGTGTTCTCGCAGCGCGGCATCGTGCCCGAGGCGGCGTCGAGCTACTTCCTGCCGCGCATCGTCGGGATCGCGCAGGCGCTGGAGTGGTGCTATTCGGGCCGCGTGTTCGGCGCGCAGGAGGCGCTGGCCGGCCGGCTGGTGAGCCGCGTGGTGGCGCCGGGCGACCTCATCGCGGCGGCACGCGCGCAGGCACGGTCGTTCATCGACAACACGGCGCCCGTCTCGGTCGCGCTGATTCGCCAGATGATGTGGCGCATGCTCGGCGCCTCGCACCCGATGGAGGCGCATCGCCTCGACAGCAAGGCCATGTTCCATCGCGGCCGCAGCGCCGACGTCGCGGAAGGCATCACCTCGTTCCTGGAAAAGCGCCCGCCGCGGTTCAGCGATACCGTTTCGCGGGAGTTCCCCGACCTGCCGTGGGGCGAGGAACCAGCCTACCGTTAGGGAATTCAAGTAACAGGATACTCTCGCTGGGTAAGAGTTTGATTCCGCACACTTACTCCGATTTTAGTACCCGGCCGCCGAATTTCCGTGCTAAAGCTTTCTGACTAACCCTTCATCGAGCGCCTTTGGCCCCGTCCGGGCCGGAAGCCAATTACAAAAAGTACGGAGAGTATCGTGGCGCACAAGTTTCGCGTTGGCGACAATGTTCAGGTGATTGCCGGTCTGCTCGGCCGCGGCGATGGTGGCGGCGTCTATCAGGTGGTGCGCCTGCTTCCCTCCGACGGCGACGAGCAGCAATACCGCATCAAGAGCGCCACCGAGCCGCACGAACGCGTCGCCAAGCAGAGCCAGCTCGAGCGCAGCGCGCTCTCTCGCGTCTGATTGCGCGCGTTTGACGGTTCCGTCCGCTTGCTCTAGAGACGCCCGCGCAACCTAGCTTTTCGGCCTGCCTTGCCAGCCTCCCTGTTTTGGGTGCTTACAAGTCATCTCCCAAAAACTCGGATGCTTTGTCCGGCGCGCGATCCGCGCACGCCGGGTTTACAGGCGCATCGCAAGCCATGGAGCAATAGATGCCGACAGGTACCGTGAAGTTCTTCAATACGCAGAAGGGTTTTGGTTTCATCCAGCCGACCGACGGCTCGAAGGACGTGTTCGTCCACATCAGCGCGGTGGAGCGCGCCGGGCTTGGCACCCTCAACGAGGGCCAGAAGGTCTCGTTCGAGATCGTCACCGAGCGCGGCAAGCAGGCGGCGGGCAATCTCTCGCTGGCGTAAAGCTTTCGCGTAAGCGGAGTCTGCAAAACGCCCGGCGCAAGCCGGGCGTTTTCATTTTTGCGCGATCGATTTCGGCTTCCACCACACCAGCGCCACGCCGATGGTCGCGGCGATCAGCCCGATCAGCGCGAGCGGCTTCAAGTGCTCGTCGATCAGGGCCCACGCGATCAGCGCCGAGGCGCCCGGCACGATGAAGAAGCCGGAGGCGGCTTTCGCCGCGCCGTAGCGGTCCATCATCAGGTTGTAGACCGCCATCCCGACGATCGACATCGCCAGCACGTTCCACGCCATCGCGCCGGCGAGCGCGGGTGTCCCGTGCAAATGCGGCGTCTCGAGGAACGCCGTCATCAGGCCGGCGAGCAGCGCGCCGCCGACCAGCTGCACCGCGGTCGCCTCGAACGGCGGCACGTCGGCGGCGAATTTCTTCAGGTAGAGCGTGCCGCCGGAGAGGCCGAACAGGCTCAAGCCGAGCAGGGTCATGATGCCGAAGTCCGCATCGTGCGGCACCCCGAGCACGACGCCGGTCAGCCCCAGCGCGACGCCGAGCCATTGCCACCAGGCGAAGCGTTCGTTGAGCAGCAGCACGCCGAGCGCCGCGGTCAGGATCGGGTGGAAGGCATGCACCAGCGCGGTCGGGGTGGCGGCGACGCTGACCAGCGCCTTGTGGGCAGTCGCAAGCGCAAGCCCGTGGGCGAGCGCGCCACCGATCACGAGATGCAGCCAGCGCCGTCTGACCGGCTCCCACGGCCGCCTGAGCGCGAGCACCATCACGAGGCCCGCCACGGCCGCGATCGCAAGCCGCACGCCCACGAACGCGTAGGGCGACATGTCGGCGAGCCCGATTTTGGCCGCCACATAGGAGGAGGCCCACAGGAGTGCAAACAGGAAGGGCAGGATGGCGGGGAGCACGGCGCCTCGGCTGGTGACGCGGTCGATATAGCGCCCGCGTGAGCGGCGCGCCTTTCGTGAATTGTCCGCCCAGCCTTCGCGCCTTGCATAGGTCGGAGCGACGCGCAAAGGGCGAAGTGAACCGATTGTTAACCATGTTTTTGCACGCTGGCGGCGGACGCAGCTGTAGCGCGTCGATTCTGTGGAGATTTCAGATGGAACCGTTTCGTCAGTCGATGCGGCCTCGCAGCGGTATGGCGGGGGCGGAGAACATTCTACGCATCGGACGCGGCGAGCAGCCTCAAGCTAACTCCGTCGTCCGCGACGCCGAGATCTCGCGCAAGGGGCAGGCCGCACTCGACCTGGTGTCGCAGGTCGCCGACACCATCTCGCAGACCGAGAACCGCATCGAGACCTTGCTGGTGCGCGCGCTCGAGCAGCTCAAGACGATGGAAGACCGCAACCGCGAGCTCGAGGAACGCGCCGCGGCGGCCGAGCTGCGCGCGCGCGAAGCCGAGAAGTGGCTGATGCGCCTTCACCTCGAGATGGAAGACAAATTTACCTCATGGAAGGGTCAGCAGGCGCGCGGGTCGGCTGCCGCCTGATACCGCGAGCGTGAGATAAATCTGCTTCCGCTCGCTAACAGCCTAAAGGTTCTGATACAGCCGCTCGTCGTACAGCGCGCCGAGCATCGGCCCAAGCTTGTCACGGAACGCCCGCTGTGCGTCGGCCGCGCGGCTCGCCTCATACGCCTTCTTGTCCTTCCATGCCTCGATCACCGTGAAGTGGTTCGGGCGGCTCGTTTGCTGCACCACCTCGAAGCGCTGGCTGCCGCCGCCCTTGCGGCTTGCATCGGCGAGCGGATTGAGCGCCGCGATGCACTCGTCCTTGCGCGGCGGCGGCACGTCGACATGACTTACCACGATGATCGCGCCCTTGCCGCCCGCGGCGTCGCCCGGCCCGACGTTGAGCGTGTTGTGCACGCGCTCGTCATAGGGCGCGCCGTGAATAGCCTTGAGCTTGTCGCGGAATGTGGTCGTGCCGGCTGACTTGCCGTGCGCCTCGAACGCGGCCTGGTCCTTCCACACCTCCAGCACCACGAAGCGGTTCGGGCGGCCGATCTCGCGCGCGACTTCGGCGCGCATGTTGCCGTTCTCCTTGCGGCTCGCGTCGCGATACTGCGTCAGCAGCGTGATGCCGTCCCTCGCGGAAGCGGCGACGACCTCGATATAGGTCGCGACGTGAACCGGCGCGGCGCCCTCGGTGCGTGCCGCCGTACCCAGTGCCGGCAGCAGGGCCATCGCGAACAGCAGCTGAATTGTGAGGCGCATCGTCATCCCCCCGATATCTGGTTGCGCGGATGGTAGAGCCTGCCGGAACCCAGTCAATCAGGCCGCCACACGATCGGCCCATTTCGTGCCTATCTAAAAGATGCACGGGGAGCCTTGGCCGCGACGGCCGGGCTCCCGTTTGCGTTTCAGGCACGCTCGTTTTCGGGCGCCTGCGATGGAGGACGCCATGAGCTATCGCGTTTACGTCGGTCCGGTCGGCACCGAGAAAATCTCGCCGATGGAGAAAGACAAGTTTCTGTTCAAGGAATTCGACACGCTCGACGACGCGTTCTCGTGGGCCCGTCACGTCAACAATTCAGGCCGCGTGACGCTGTCGATCGACGGCGACGACGGCACGCAACTGACCAAGCAGGAGATCGCAGCCGCGCTGCATAATGCGGATCGCCTCTCGGCATAAGCGGAACCAGCGCGGCGCCGCTGTCGTTGACGATGATCGAAGTCAGGAGGAGATCATGCACGACAACATCCGCGAACATATGGACGTCATCGGTTCCGACGGAACGAAAGTCGGTACTGTCGATAATGTCCAGGGCGGCGAGATCAAGCTGACCAAGTCTGCCGACGCCGAAGGCAAGCATCATCTGATCCCGCTCGGCTGGGTCGCGAAGGTGGATTCGCACGTGCACCTCTCGAAGGCCGCGAACGACGTGAAGAAGCAGTGGAAAGCCGCGGCCTGAGGCCCATCGAGCGCATCAGCAAGAAAAGCCCGGCGTTCGCCGGGCTTTTTCGTGTCAGGGCGTAACCGTCAGATATCGAAATAGCGGTTCGCCGGGATCGTGACCGCGGGCACCTTGTGCGCCTGCACCGCGATGGCCGGAGGCGTGGCGAATTGAACCGCTGCGGAGCCCGCCAGAATCCCGAGCACGCTGCCGGCGATGAGCCCGATCACGATATGCATTCTGGCCTCCACTGATGGCTTGATCGCTGAACGTCCGGGGTGAGGCGCAGTTCCGGCCTTCTTGCTCGGGTGCAGAGCCATTGTGCGGGAGCCGAGTTCCGGCCAGACTCGCGGCATGACCGATTATCGCAGCGCGCTCATCGTCGGTGCCGGCAGCGGGCTATCCGCCTCGCTCGCCCGCCTGTTCGCCAAAAACGGAATGACGGTCGCGCTTGCGGCGCGCTCGACCGGCAAGCTTGCAAGCCTCGCGGCGGAAACCGGCGCGCAACTGTTCGCGTGCGACGCGTCGCAGGAGTCCGACGTCGAGAAACTGTTCGCCGCCGTCGAGGCGAGATCCGGCGCGCCGGATGTCGTGGTCTACAACGCAAGCGCGCGGGCGCGCGGAGCCTTCGCCGATCTGGTGGCCGACGACGTCGAAAGAGCGATCCGCATCTCGGCGTTCGGCGGCTTCCTCGTCGCGCAGCAGGCGGTGCGCCGCATGCTGCCGAAAGGTGAGGGCGCGATCCTGTTCACCGGCGCGTCGGCGAGCGTGAAGGGCTACGCGCAGTCGGCGCCGTTCGCGATGGGAAAGTTCGCGCTGCGCGGACTGGCGCAGTCGATGGCGCGCGAGCTTGCCCCGAAAGGGATTCACGTGGCGCATTTCGTGATCGACGGCGGCATCCGCAGCGAGCGCCGGCCGCCGCAGGCGGACAGGCCCGATGCGCTGCTCGATCCGGATGCGATCGCGGCGACATATTTACATGTGCTGCGGCAGCCGCGGAGCGCCTGGACCTGGGAGGTCGAGCTACGGCCGTGGGTGGAGAATTTCTAGGCCGCAACCCCCGCGCGGGCTGTTCGGGACGGGTGCTCGGCGATGAGGGCGCGCGCGATTACTTGTTGGTCAGCCTGTTCCAGCCGTCCTTGACCATTGCGGTGAACGAATCGACGTTGCGGCCCACGACGTCCCAATTGACCATGGGCCGGGCCTCGGCGCCGGGCGGCGGCTTGGCGACGGTGTCGGAGATGTAGGCCCCACCGACGGTGAGCGCCGCTCCGAGAATCATTCCTAGCAACAAGCGCATACCGGGCTCCTTTGGCGGTGCCCCGCACGGTGGCGAAACAATGCGGCAACCGCGAGATCGGGGAAAAGACTGCGAGTTCCGCATTGTTCCACAGGGCATTGCTGCCAATTGCGGCAGCGTTGCCGCAATCTCGTCAAGTTGATGCCACGACCGCGGGTACCCAATGGCGCCACTGGAAGCCGACCGCAGGGGAACGCGATGTTAAGCGTGCGGGTCACGGCCGCCGGGGCGGTGTTTGTCGTTTGTCTATCCTTCCTCACCGGGCCCGCGCGTGCATGCGATGACCGTTTCATCAAGAAGTGCGAGAAGGCATCGGCCGCAGCCGCTGCCGCCGAGGAGGCGGCGTCGGAACCTGCGGCGAGGCGCGGATCCGCAAAGCGCGTGAAGGTCGTCACGTCCCGGACCACAAGGCAGGCACGCCTGGTCAAGCGGACGCAGGCGCCGCGCTTTGCCTCGCGCAGCGCGCGCCAGCTCGCGTCCGCTTCCGAGCGCCCGGTGGCGCTGCGATCCGAATCCCCGCTGACGCGCCGCTTCCGCGGCTTCATCAATCCGCAGCCGATCGCGCTGAACAGCTTCGAGGCGCTGCGCAAGCCGCATCTGATCGCGCTCGATCTCGACGCCGCCGCAATCATCCCCGCGGCGGAGGCTGCTAGCACGCCGCCCGCGGCCGAGCCGCCTGCGCCGGCAGCCCCCGTCGCGGCTGCAACGCCGCCGAAGCAGGATCGGCTCAGCAAACCAGCCCAGATGGAGC
>DATEKY010000574.1:0-28072 GCA_035277225.1 Xanthobacteraceae bacterium | reverse complement strand
CTGGGCGTCCCGATCGCGTTCTCGATGGGGCTCGGCGCGATCCTGTCGGTCCTGTCGACCAACCTTCCGATGGTCATCGTCGGCCAGCGCATGCTGGTGATCCTGGATTCGTTTCCGTTCCTGGCGCTGCCGTTCTTCGTGATCGCGGGGCTGCTGATGGAGAAAGGCGGCATCACCAAGCGGCTGATCGATTTCGCGACGCTGTTCGTGGCGCGGATCACCGGCGGCCTCGGCCAGGTCGTCGTCGGCGCGAACCTCGCGATGTCGGGCGCATCGGGCTCGGCCACCGCCGACTGCGCGGCGACCGGGACGGTGCTGATCCCGGCATTGGCGCGCGCCGGCTATTCGCCGGCTTTCGCCGCGGCGCTGACGGCGGCCGCCTCGACGCTCGGGGCGATCATCCCGCCGAGCGTGCTGTTCGTGATCTACGGCGCGATGACCGGCACCTCGATCGGCCGGCTTTTCCTCGGCGGGGTCGTGCCCGGCCTGATCATGGCGATCTACCTGTTCATCGCGACCTACATCATCTCGAAGCGGCGCGGCTATCCGAAGCTGCCGGCGGTGTCGTGGCGCGAAGCCTGGGACATCACGCTGAAGGCTCTCCCAGCACTGCTGATGCCGGTGATCGTGCTCGGCGGAATCGTCGGCGGCGTGTTCACCCCGACCGAAGCCGGCGCGATCGCGGCCGGCTATGCCTTCGTGCTCGCGGTCTTCGTCTATCGCGAGGTGGCGTGGCAGGACATCATCCCGATGATGGCGAAGGCGGCGACGCTGACCGCCGCCGTGATGCTGATCGTCTCGGCCAGCGAGCCTTTCGGCTGGATCCTGGCGCGCGAGCGCGTCACCGACTCGCTGACGGCCGGCTTTGCGGCGTTCACCAGCCAGCCATGGCTGTTTCTCGCCAGCGTCAACGTCGCGCTGCTGATCTTCGGCATCTTCTTCGAGCCGGTGCCGCTGCTGATCCTGATGACCCCGGTGCTGATGCCTTTGCTGGCGCAATACGGCGTCGATCCGGTGCATTTCGGCGTGATGATCACGCTCAACATGACGCTCGGGCTGCTGACGCCGCCGGTCGGGCTCAGCATGTTCATCGTCTGCAGCATTGCGCGGATCACGATCTGGGAATTCACCAAGGAGGTCTGGCCGTTCCTGCTGGCCCTGTGCCTTGCGCTGCTCGTGGTGACGTACGTGCCGCAGACGGTGCTCTACCTGCCGAATCTCTTGAGCAATTGAGAGCGCCACCATGCGCATTGCGATCGTCGGGACCGGTGCGATGGGAAGCCTGTTCGCGTCGCATCTCGCCGGCACCGATGCCGAGGTCTGGGCCTTCGACGTCTGGCGCGAACACATCGAGGCGATCCGGCGCGACGGGCTGATCGTGCATCGGGACGGCGGCGCGCGCAGCGTGCGGCTGCACGCGACGTCCGAGCCGTCGGAGGCCGGCGCATGCGACGCCGTGATGGTCTTCGTGAAGTATGGGCAGACCGCCGCCGCGGTTCGGGCGGCCGCACCGATGATCGGCCCCGCGACGACGGTCGTCACGCTACAGAACGGCATCGGCAACCTCGACATCATCCGTGAAGCTTACCCGCAAAATCCGGTCGCCTTCGGCTTGACCACGCTGACCTGCGAGCTGATCGGCCCGGGCCACATCGAGGCGAGCTACAAGGGCCGCGGCGAGACCTATCTGTGGCCGAGCGACGGCCGGCCGACCGCCACCATGGAGCAGCTCTGCGCGTTGATGAACCGTGGCGGCATCAACACCGCGCTCGAACCGCAGATCGAGCTCAAGATCTGGAAGAAGCTGGTGGTCAATTGCTGCCTCAACACGATGTGCGCAATCGTCAATCAGAATGTCGGGCAAGCCGTCGCCGATCCGTCGGTCTGGCCGTTTCTCGATGGGGTCGTGGATGAGATCGCAGCGGCCGCAAAACTGAAAAACGTTCCGATGGCCGCCGACGAGGCCCGCGCCTTCCTGCGCAGCGTGGCCGACGAGGCACGCACGCACGAGCCGTCGATGCTGATCGACGTCCGCAACGGCCGCAAGACCGAGATCGACTGCCTCAACGGCGCGGTGCTGCGGATCTGCGAGCAGCACGGCGTCCCGGCCCCGCGCAATCAGGCGCTCTACGCCATGATCCGCGCGATCGAGCGCCGTGCGGCGTCCTGATGCGCGCGACCGAAGCGCCCTTTCACCACGACGAGTACGCAGCACGGCTGCGGGCTGTCCGCACCCGCATGGCGGGCGCGGAGATCGATCTGCTGATCGTCACCGCGCCGGAGAATATCTGCTACCTCTCGGGTTACGAGTCGGTCGGGTATTTCGTTCAGCAGGCCTTGATCGTGGCCGCGGCGGACCCGATCCTGGTGGTCCGGGCGCTTGAACTCCCGAACGCCGAAGCATCGTGCGTGTTCGAGCGCATCATCGGCTATCACGATCATGAAGGCGGTTCGGCCGCAATCGCGCGCGCCGTGAACGAGGCCGGCGGCGGACGGCGCGTCGGCGTCGAGCTTCGATCGCGGTCCCTGACCAACACGCAATTCGCGGAGCTGCGCGACTTGTTGCCGAAACCCGCCTACGTCGATTCCTTCGGCGTCGTCGAAGGGGCGCGCCTGGTCAAGAGCGACGCGGAGCTCACCTGCATCCGCCGCGCCGGCAAGATCGTTGAGTCCGGCATGCGCGCATGTCTGAGCACTCTCGGCTCCGGGCGCAGCGAGCGGGAGGTTGCCTCCGCCGCCTACCAGGCGACGATCGGGGCGGGGTCCGACTGGACCGGCGCGCCCGCCTTCGTCTCGTCGGGCTCGCGCTCGGCCCGGGCGCATACGACCTGGAGCGACCGCCGCCTCGGCCCGGGCGATCCGGTCTTCCTGGAGATCAACGCCGCGGTGCATCGCTATCATGCGGCGATGATGCGCCCGGCCTGCATCGCGCCGGTGCCGCAGCGCTTTCGCTCGATGATGGATGCCAGCCGCGCCGGGCTCGAAGCGGCGCTTGCGACGATCCGCGGCGGCGCCACGGCTGCCGACGTCGACCGGGCGTGCCGCGCGGCAATTGGCGCCAGCGGCTGGGGCGAGACCTTCCGCCTGCGCAGCGGATACTCGATGGGGCTCGGGTTTGAGAATTTCGGCGAAGGACCGCTGTTCAGCCTGCACCAGAACAATGACGCAGTGCTGGCGGCAGGCATGGTGCTGCACATCGTGCCGTATCTGGCGGAGGGCGGATTTGCCGGCGGCGCGTTCAGCGAGACGGTGATCGTGACCGCCGACGGCTGCGAGCCGGTCTGCAGCATACCGCGTGATATCGCAGTGGCGAGTTAACGCCGCTCCGGCTCATTCAGGCGCGCGCGCCCGGCTTGGCGCCCAGCAACCCTCTCCTTTGGTCTGGGCTACCGGGAGGATCGTATCCATAGGAAACAAACTGTTTCACCATTCGCGCCGGCGGAAGAACTGTTCCTGTCCTGTCCGATTGAAGAGGTAGTGCAATGCAGCAAACTTGACGCACGCGCCGTCCGTCTTGCGAGAATGATCCGGGCGCGCCGTGAAACCGGGGGCCGCCAGCGGAATGGCCAGGATAGCCAAAGCCATGAGCAGCCGCTTGCAACACGGCTGCGGTGCCAGCTTGACTCAAGGCCGTTGCGGTCGCTCATTGGCATTTGCAACCCGCTTGCGAGCAGCTAGACGAAGAAGACTCGTGAACGACGTATCGCGCCTGGGAGGACCAGATTTTGGGCTCTGATACCTCTGCCCTTCAGAAGCTCGAGGCCGCATATCCGAAGCTCAGTCCGCGCGTGCGCAAGGCCGCACGCTACGTGCAGAAGCATCCGACCGAGATTGCTCTCTACGCGCTGCGGCAGGTGGCTTCGGACGCCGGCGTCAGCCCAACCACAATGGTTCGCCTTGCGGCCGATCTCGGCTTCACGACTTACAATGAGTTTCGAAATGCGTTTCGTGACAAGATCGTTCGCACCGGCGCGGAGCAATACGCCACGAATGCAAGTCGCGCGCTGGCGAATGAACCCGACGGGTCCGATGCAGTATTCGAGCAGGCTCGGTTGAGGGCCGCCGCGTCGATTGAGTCGCTGTTTTCGACGGTCAGCTCGGCGGATGTGGTTCGCGCCGCCAACACGCTTCACGGTGCTTCGAAAGTCTATGTCATCGGAATGCGCTCGATGTATTCGGCGACATTCTATTTCGACTACGTGCTGCGCACGTTCAATCGGAAGTCGATTCTCGTCGAAGACCGCGTCGGAATGCTGATCGAGGAAATCGGCGAGATTTCTTCCAGCGACGTTCTTCTGGTCATCAGCTTCGAGCCTTACGTCGTAACCGCGGTAAAGGCTGTGGAGTACGCTGCGGGCGCGGGCGCTTCGGTCATCGCGATCACGGATTCAAGATTGTCTCCGGTCGCGGTTCGCGCCAATCAAGCACTGATCGTGCCGACGTCGAGCGTTCACTTCTATCAGTCGCTCGCCCCTACGATGACGCTGCTCGAAATGATCCTGGCGTGCATGTTGAAGAAGGCGGGCAAGCGGGCCGTCGACCGGATCGCCGCCGAGTTCAAGCGCCGAACCGACTTCGGCTCGTATTGGGTCGAGTAGCCGGCGCCCGGCCTTCGGAAAATTTGTTCCTTCGGCTGCTTTTCTGGCTTATATGTTCCGGACCAGGATGAAGGTGTCCGATGTCGCCCGTGTCCCGCCCGATCGACTTCCGCGTGCAGCCGCCGTGGCGCATGACCGATGAGGATCCCGAAAGCATCGGAACCGCGGGACTCGGTAACTACGAGCGGCTCTACGGCAAGGATTACAAGCGCGGCCACAGCCTGGCCGGCCTGACGCAAGACCTGCGGCGGCTCGACATGCGTGCGGTCGTTCAATCGGAGCCTGTGACAGGGACGGTTGCGGCCTGGAACGATCAGGTCCGCGTCGTCATGGATCGCGAACCCGAACTCTTCCCGGCCGGATTTTGCTGCGCCGATCCTCGTGACGTGATGGGCGCCATCCGCGAAATCGATCGCTGCCGTCGCGAGCTCGACCTGCGCGGTCTGACCCTCGTTCCGGACTTCTACAACATCGATCTCGCCGACAAGCGTTGCTATCCGCTGATCGCCAAGGCGGTCGAGCTCGGAATGCCGGTCGGACTGCACGTCGGCGTCAATTTCACATCCACAAGCCCGATCCGGCACGGCCATCCTCAGCACGTCGACGAGATCGCATGTCATTTCCCGGAGGCAGTGATCATTTGCAATCACGGCGGATGGCCGTGGGCCGCGGAGATGGTCGCGGTCGCCTGGAAGCACAAGAACATCTACCTCGAGTTTGGCGCCATAGCGCCAAAATATCTCGGTGCGCCGGATGGCGGGTGGATGCCGATGCGGCGCTTCATGAACACGCAGCTGCAGGACCGGATCCTGTTCGGATCGGACTGGCCGATGATGGATCATGATCGCCTGATGAGTGAGTTGTCCGCCCTCGCACTCAAGGACAGCGTCATGGAGAAGTATCTGCGCGCCAACGCCGAGGCGTTGCTCGACCGGATGATGTCCTGAAAGCCGGAGCCACGCGATGACCGACGTCGACGAAGGGAAGCCCGACGGCATCTTGCGGATACGCCTGAGCGTGGCCGACTCGCACTATCGCGAGCATCTCATTCCGGCGGCCACGATCCTTCGCCTGTTCGCCGATTGCTCGACCGAGATCGGATTGCGCGAAAGCGGCGGCCGCGAAGGGCTTCTGGCGGCCTATGAAAGCGCCGATTTTCTGCTTCCCTGCCGGGTCGGCGACTATCTGGAGATCCGCGGCCGCATCCTGTCGCGCGGCAATCGTTCGCGCCGCGTCGGGCTGACCGCCCATCGCTATGTCCGGGCGCCCGAGAAGGACGACGGGTCGCGTTATGAGCTGCTCGATCCGCCCGAACTGGTTGCAAAGGCGGTGCTGGTTGCAGTCAGCCCGAAGGCCTGACCAGTACAAACGTACTTTTTTTGTTGCTATAGACATTTTTGTTCCGGAGCTACATAGTTCAGGCCTGCTCACCGCCCGGAACGCCCATGCCACGGCAAGCCGTCCTTTCGACACGTGTGCCCGCCTACGAAGAGCGCCGGCGCGAGATCGAGGCTTCGCCGCTGCCCGCGAATATCGGGGCGCTGATCGACGAACTCGCCGCCAGCGTGCCGGACAGAGTGGCATGGAATTTCTTCGACCAGGGTGAGACGATCACCTACGCGGCCCTCCGCACCGAGGTGAACAGGCTGGCGAACGGGCTGCGCGCGATCGGTGTGCGGAAGGGCAGCCACGTCGGCGTCATGCTGCCGAATATTGCGGCTTTCCCGCTGACATGGCTCGCGCTCGCCCGACTTGGCGCCGTGATGATCCCGGTGAACACGCGCTACACCGAACGCGAATTGCACTACGTCCTCGATGACGGCGAGGCTGATTTCGTCGTGATCGACGCAGGTTTGCTTTCGGTCCTCGAGAACGTGCCGCAGCCCCTGCCCCGCCTCACTGATCAAAACGTCGTGGTGGTCGGCGATGCGCCCAGCCGCTATCGCTCGTGGTCGGCCGTCAAAAGCGCGGGCTCCGGCGACACGCCCGCCGGCGTTGACGGCGTCCTGCTCGATGATTTGCTGAACATCCAGTACACCTCGGGGACGACCGGATTTCCGAAAGGCTGCATGCTCACGCAGCGCTATTGGCTCGTGATCGGCAAGGTGAACGCGTTTCGCGACGGACGTACCTATCGCAACATCCTGGCGTCGACGCCGTTCTTCTACATGGATCCGCAGTGGCAGCTGATGATGACGTTCTTTCAGCGTGCCACGCTGTATGTCGCCGAGAGACAGAGCGCCAGCCGCTTCATGGAATGGGTGCGGCGTTACGCGATTGACTTCACCCTGCTGCCGAACGTGATCCTCAAGCAGCCGCCTTCGCCTCACGATCGCAACAATGCGCTGATCCGGGTCAACATCTACGGCTTCTCGAAAGCGGACCACGCCGAGCTCGAGGAACGTTACGATTTGATCGCACGCGAAGCGTTCGGGATGACCGAGATCGGCAACGCCATCTTCATGCCGATCGAGGAGACCGGCATGGTGGGCTCGGGTTCGTGCGGGCTTGCCTCGCCATTCCGCGAATGCCGTGTCGCCGACGAGAACGGCAACCCCTTGCCGGATGGCGAGATCGGCGAACTCATCGTGCGAGGCCCCGGCATCCTGCAGGGCTACTATCGCAAGCCGGAAGCCAACAAAGCGTCGTTCCACGGCGACTGGTTTCGCACCGGAGACCTGTTCCGGCGCGACGAGCGCGGCTTCTTCTATATCGTTGGGCGCATCAAGGACATGATCCGCCGTGCCGGTGAAAACATCGCGGCACGCGAGGTCGAAGCCGTGGTGTGCGGCCTGCCGGAGATTGCCGAAGCTGCCGCGATGCCGGTGCCGGACGCGACCCGCGGCGAGGAAGTGAAGATCTATGTCGTGCCCCAGCCGGGCGTGACGAAAGCGGACGTCTCGCCGCAGAAGATCATCGACTACTGCGTCGGCAATCTCGCGAGCTTCAAGGTGCCGCGTTACATCGAATACCGCGACGAGCTGCCGAAGACGCCTTCCGATAAAGTCGCCAAGCACGTCCTCAAGGCCGAGAAGCCGGACCTGCGTTCCGGGAGTTGGGATCGGGTGGAGCAACGTTGGCATTGAGAATCAGCGCTCATGACACAGCACCACGCGCATGACGGGGGAATTCAGCAGCAGGTCATTGGCCGCGCCCTGACGGCGACCGCCAGCGAAATGGGGATTGCGCTTCTGCGCAACGCGTTCTCGTCGATTGTGCGCGAGGCGAAGGACATGTCGACCGCGGTATTTTCGCCGCAAGGGCGCCTGGTTGCACAGGCCGATCATATCCCGATCCTGCAAAGCGCCATGGTGACGTCGATCACGGCCTGCCTCGACGATCATCCACTCGACACGCTCACACCGGACAGCCTGTTGATCACCAACGATCCATATCGCGGCTGCCACCATCTCAGCGACATCGCGCTATTCCTGCCCGTCTTTCTCAACGGACGGCGCATCGGCATCGTCGGCGCGATTGCCCACCACGTCGATGTGGGCGGATCTGCAGCCGGCATGCTTCCGGCCGCGCGCGAGGTGCGCGAGGAGGGCATCCGCATTCCGCCGCTGCACCTGCGCCTCGTGGACGGCGACCTGCCCCCGGTCATCAGGGGATTGATCGCCTCGAACGTCCGCGCGCCCGAGGCCGTGCTCGGGGACCTCCACGCGCAGATCACCGCTGTGTTCTCCGGTCGCGCGCGGCTGCAGACGCTTGCAGAAAAATACACCCCGGATGTCCTGCTGACGACGATGGAACAGCTCATCGTCGCAGCCGAGCGCGCCATGCAATCGATCCTGTCGGACCTGCCGGACTTCGATGTGACCGGCGAAGCCATGATGGACGACGATGGCGAAGGCGGCCCGGAGGTCGTCGTGCGCGTGCGCGCAACGAAGACCGGCCGGCAGCTTCTGTTCGATTTTGCCGGCACCGATGCGGCGCGGCCGACCATGATCAACGCCAACGTATCGTCGGCGCTCGGCGCCGTATGGACGGCGACGCGCCACGTGTTCGCGAGCGGTACGGGCGTCGTGCACAACGCCGGCTCGATCGAGCCGATCATCGTGCGCATTCCGCCCGGCTGCTGCCTCGATCCTCCACCGCCATCGAGCGTGCACGCGCGCGTCCTGATGGCCTACCGCGTCTATGACGCCGTCATGGATGCGCTTTCGAAGGCGCTGCCGGATCGCGTCTGCGCGACGGGTTTCAATTCGTCGGTTTGCCTCGCGCTCAGCCATTCCACGCAGGGGCGCTACGACATTTTCGTCGAGGTGCTGTCGGGCGGATGGGGTGCGCGCTCGGATCGCGACGGACCCGACGCGCTGCCCTTTCCGCTCAGCAACTGCGCCAACACACCGACCGAATTCGTCGAGAACCGCTTTCCGTTCCTGCGCATCAAGACTTACGGACTCGTTCCCGGCAGCGCCGGCACCGGCCGCTTCCGTGGCGGGCTCGGCGAGGTGAAGGAATACGAAATCCTCTCCGACAATGTCGTGTTCACGGTCTTTACCGATCGCTTCGTCCATCCTGCGCCCGGCTTGTTCGGAGGCGCACCGGGCGCACCGGGACACATGGAGGTCGAACGGCATGGCGAGACCATTCGGCTGAAGTCGAAGACCGGTGTGCTCCTGAAGCGTGGCGACGTGCTGCGGATCGTCGGCGGCGGAGGCGGAGGCTATGGCGATCCGGCTGCACGCGCGACCGATGCGCTTGCGGCCGACGCGCGCATGGGCGTCTCATGAGGGTAGGCATCGAGATCGGGGGCACGTTCACGGATCTGGTCGCCGTCTTGCCGGATGGGACACTCGAGACATGGAAAGTCCCAAGCACGCCGGCAGCACCGGCGGAAGCCGCGCGTGACGCCATTGTCGAATGGCGCGGCAGCGCAGCCGGCATCGAAACACTGGTTCACGGCTCCACCGTCGCCACAAACGCCGTGATCGAGCGCAAAGGCGCCCGAACATGCCTGCTGGTCACACGCGGGCATCGCGACGTGCTCGAGATTCAGCGTCACGACAAGAGCGACATCTTCAACCTGCGCTATGAGAAGCCGGTGCCGATCGTGCGGCGTGAAGCGGTCTTCGAGATCGAGGAGCGCCTCGACGCCGCCGGCCAGGTCGTGACTCCGCTAAACATCGACGACGACCTGCTGGCGAAGGTGAAGTCCTTCGTCGAGAGTGGCGGCCGCTCAGTCGCACTGTGCCTGCTGCATGCCTACGTCAATCCGGAGCACGAACGCGCACTTGCGAAAGCCGTCGCGTCCGTGGCGCCCCAGGCGTCGCTCAGTCTCTCCAGCGTCGTGAATCCGGAGCAACGCGAATACGAGCGCGCCAGTACGACCGTGCTGAGCGCCTATCTGCGTCCGATCGTGGACCGCTACGTCTCGGCTTTCGAGCAGCAGATGCGCCAGCACGGCTTCGCCGGCGAGGTGCAGGTGATGCAATCCTCCGGCGGGACGATCCCAATTGCGGCGGCGCGCGAGCAATCGGTGCGAGTCGTCCTGTCGGGTCCTGCGGCGGGCGTCGTCGGCGCCGCTCACATGGCGGCCCTGTCCGGCTACGAGGACCTCGTTACGCTCGACATGGGCGGCACAAGCGCGGACGTATGCCTGGTGCGCGGCGGCCAGCCTTCGCTCAGTTTCGAGAGCCGCGTCGATGGCCTGCCGATCCGTGTTCCGACATTCGACATCGAAGTGGTCGGTGCGGGCGGCGGATCGATCGCGTGGATCGACCGCGCCGGCTTGCTGCAAGTTGGTCCGGAGAGCGCCGGCGCGTCGCCTGGTCCCTGCTGCTACGGCCGTGGCGGCACCTTGCCGACCACGACCGATGCCAACGTGCTGCTTGGCCTATTGCGACCGAAGCGCTTCTTCGGCGGGCGCATGGAGCTGAAGACCGATCTGGCGGCCGCGGCGGTGAGCGATCTTGCCGACAAGCTCGGCTTGTCGATGCTCGATTGCGCCGAAGGCATTCGCCGAATCGCCGACGCCAACATGATCGAAACGATCCGCCTGGTGTCGGTCGCGCGCGGACACGACCCGCGCGACTTTGCGCTGCTCGCATTCGGAGGAGCCGGCGGGCTGCATGCATGCGATCTCGCAGCCGATCTCGGGATCAAAACGGTTCTGGTGCCCGAGCATCAGGGCGTGCTCTCCGCGCTGGGGCTCCTCGTCAGCGACTTGACGGTCGACCTCGTGCGCTCGCGCCTGCATCCGCTCGACGAGAGCGCAATCGCGATCATCGCCGCGATGGTGAGCGAGCTTGCCGACGAGGCAAAGGCGGAGCTCTCCCGCTACAGCGTTGCGTCGGAGGGGGTGGCGATCGAGGCGAGCCTCGACCTGCGATACGTCGGGCAAGCGTCGGAGCTCAATCTGCCGCTCGGCCGACCGACGCCTCTGTCCGGCGGCAGCGCGGGACTGATCGATCGCTTCCACAAGGACTATCGGCAGCGTTACGGTCACAGCTTCCCGGCAAAGCCAGTCGAGCTCGTCAGCGTCCGGCTGCGCGCGCGCCGCAGGACACCGCCGCTGCAGCTTCCTCCAAAGACGCCCTCGGGGAAGCCGTCCGCTGACACCGAGCGCATCTATCACGCCGGGCAGTGGCGCGATGCGCAATTTCTGTGGCGTCCGGAGCTCGGCGATGGCTTCACGGCCGACGGTCCAGTCATCGTGGAGGATCTGCACGGCACGACCTTCGTGCCGCCCGGATGGTCGATGCGCGTGGATCGCTTTGGCATGCTGACGATCGAGCGGCGCCCATGAGCGATCCCGCACGACGGCTTCTCGCCGAGCTCGATGAGATTGTTGCAGCGCATCCCGGCATCTCGGCGCACGGCGTTGCGCTGCTCGAGGGCGGCGCGGTGATCGCGCTGGCCGGATTCTGCGGCGCCACGCTCGCGGCACCGGACTCGATAGTGCGCTTGATCGATAGCGCACCACCGCCGCCCACACTGCTGCTGACCAACGATCCCCATGCCGGTGGCGTCGGACTCGACCGCTTGTTTCTGATGGGGCGATCCGCATCACGATCGGTCGTCACTGCCCTCGCCTTCCGGGACTTCGGCGCCATGCGCAAGGACGTGTTCCGGCATCGCGCGGAGACCTTTCATGAAGGACTCTCATTGTCGTTGCTTTCCGTCGACTGGAGTGGACCTGACCGCGAGGTGGTGCTGAATGTCATCGAGGCGAACGTGAAAGACGGAGGTGCGGCACGCATCGTGATGGACCGGACCGCACACGCAACGCTCGCAGCCTGCCGCCTCCCCGAGGCGATCGCGCCGCACCCGGTCAACCTTCCCGCAATCGCGGGGCAGGCCAGCGGCCAGGCCGTTGTGGCGAACTCCAATCACGCCACGGTGAGGGTGACATTCGAGGCGAAGGGCGACAGCTGGCGCTTGCGTGCGTCGCTCGATAGCGGCAATCCTGCCGAGCTCGCGCGCTGCTCGCATACGACGATAAGAAGCGCGTCGATGCTTGGTGCCGCGGATGCGCTGTCGCTCCCACCTGCGGCACTTCTTCAGAGGCTCACTGTCGAGCAAAGCGGGATCGCTGCGGTCGCGCCAGAGGCTGTCGGAGACGGCACCCCTCTCGCCTTCGCCTGCTATCGTGCAGGATTCGATGCGGTGCGCGAGCTCGTCGGTGGATCGACGAAGCCCCGCGACGAGGCCGCGTTTCGTGCGCGGCAATGACTACTTGTAGAGGCCGTTGAGTCGATCGGCCCCGCGCGCTTCCGCCTTTCGCCTGGCCGGGGCGCCGTAGCCGCCACCCCCGGGCGTGCGCAACACGCAACCATCGCCGGGCTTGATGTAAAGTCGATCGATCTTGCTCAGATGCGGAGGTTTGAACGAGACCCCGCCGGTGTGGAAGTCGTGGTCCGCACTGGCGCCGCGCTCTCCGCCAAGCAACCCGTGCGGCCCTTCCGACGCGCGGTCGCCGACCAAGGTGAGATAGGCGTCACCGTCGCGCAGCTGGAACGCGACCTCGACACCAAACCCGCCGCGGTGTTCGCCATCGCCGGCTGACCCTTCGCGAACCGCATAGCGCGTGAACAGCAACGGCACGGTCTGCTCCAGCACCTCGACCGAGGAGTTGCGCGACGCCGCGATCACGGTGGAGCCATTCGTCAAGCCGTCGCCGCCCGCATGACCCCCATAGCCTCCACCGAAGAAAAAGATCGTTGCGTAGCGCCCGTAGGTCGGACTGTTGCCGCCGAGACCGATGTTGGTGCCCGTGCCGAAGAAGCCGGCCGGTACCCGGTCCGGGATCGCCTGCGCCAGCGCACCCATCGTCACTCCGACAAGCCGGTGCGAGGTCTCCGTCGTCGTTCCGGAAACCGGCCGCGGCGGGCGCGGATTGAGCATGCAGCCTTCCGGGATGATGTAGTGAAACGGCTCGAAGCAGCCGGCATTGATCGGCACGTCCCAGAACACGTGCTTCATTCCGATCATCAGTGCGGTCATCGTGCTGGAAATCGGCGAATTAAACGGACCGCGGGTTTCGGGCGAACTTCCCGAGAGGTCGAAGGTGATCTCCGAGCCCTTCACGGTCAGCTTGAGGTCGAGCCGCAACCGCCCCTCGTCGACGCCGTCGGAGTCCATCTCGTCGAAGAAATGATATGTGCCGTCGGGAATCGCCTCGATGTGGCCTCGCATGAGCTGCTCTGAGCGAGCCTTCAGTTCATCGATGCAGCCGAAGAGGATTTCGTCTCCCCATTTGCGAAAAACCTCGTCGAGCCGCTTGCAGCCGAGATCGAGCGCATTGAGTTGCGCGACGAGATCGCCATAGCGATCCGACGCGACGCGCATGTTGAGCATCATCACGTCGATCAGTTCCTGATTGACGACGCCTTCCTTCACGATACGCACCGGAGGCAGGCGCAGCCCTTCCTGATAGACGTCGGTCGAGACCGGCGTGAAGCCGCCTGGCGTCATGCCGCCGACGTCCGGCCAGTGACCGGTGTTGGCGACGATCGCCTTGAGCTTGCCGTCCTGGAAGAATGGTCGGACGAACTTCACGTCCATCACGTGGGTCCCGCCGCGATAGGGATCGTTCACGACATAGACATCGCCATCCTTCATGGTCTCGGGCGGATGCGCTGCGATCACGTGCTGCACGGTGTGCTGCATCACCACGATGAAGATCGGCAGCCCGGTCGTGCCTTGCGCGATCACCTCTCCGGTCCTCGGGTGAAACACGCCACTCGCCCGATCCCACGCGTCGGCGATCACCGGCGAGATCGCGGACGCGGCGAGCACCGTATCCATCTCCTCGGCGACCTGCTCGAACGCGCCGCGCACGACGGCAAGCGTCACGGGATCGATGGCATTGTCTCGTGTGACGCTCATGACGCGGCCTCGATGATGACATTGCCGGAGGGATGCACGCGGCCCGTATAGCCGGGCTCGATGAATGTCGTGCTGTCCGACTGGAGCAGAATGGCGGGTCCGTGGACCTCGAAGTCCACCGGCAACGCCTGCCGATCGTAGACTTGCGCCTGCAAGGTCGTTCCACCGAAATAGACCGGCGCGTGATCCGCCGCGGGAGGTGCGCCGCGCGGCACGTGGATGAGTGCGCCGAGCTCCGGCGGCCTTGCCAAGTTGGAAACCGTAACGCGGACGTTCACCAACCTGATTTCCTGGCCTTCCAGCAGCAGGCCATAGCGTTCCCGATATCCTTTCTCGAACGCCGCGCGCACGGCCCCCGCGTCGAGGTTCTGAGGCCCTTCGAATTCGACCTGAATAACGTGGGTCTGCCCGCGATAGCACATATCGGCGCCGTAACGGACGTCGATCGCCTCTTTCGCGGCGCCTTCCTGCAGCAGAAGCCGGCGGCCCTCGGCGGCGAGTTCCTCGCACACGGCTGCCAGCTTCGGGACATCGAGTGCGGAGAGTACCATGTTGACGGTACGCGAGAAATCGTGGCGCAGCTGTCCCAGAAGACAGCCGAGCGCTGAGGTCAGCCCGGGCATCCAGGGGATCACGGCGCTCTTCAGCCCGATCTCGCGGACCAGACGGTTGGCGTGCAGCGGACCTGCCCCGCCGAACGAAATGATCGAGAACTCGCGCGGATCGAGCCCCTTTTCGAGCAAGCGGCGGCGGATATGGCCGCCCATCTTGGCCACCGCAACCGTCACGATCGCCTCGGCGGCCTTGTCGGTATCGAGCCCGAGCGGCTCGCCGATCTCACGACTGATTGCCGCGCGGGCGAGCGCGCGGTCGAGCGCGCGGTTGCCCTGGACGGAAAGCCGTTTCGTTTCGGGAGCAAGGATGCCAAGCGCAACGTTCGCGTCCGTGATCGTCGGGATCGTACCGCCCGCTCCGAACGCGACCGGACCCGGCACGGCACCCGCGCTCTGCGGACCCACCTGCAGAATGCCCGCGGCATCGATGCGTGCAAGGCTGCCGCCGCCCGCGCCGATCGCATCCGCGTCGAGCATTGGCACGCAAAGCGCGACGCCGAAGTCGAGCGTCTTCTGCTGCGTAATGTCCGGAGCGCCGTTGCGGATGACGCAAACGTCCAGACTCGTGCCGCCCATGTCGCATGAGATCGCGCTGTCGAGCCCAAGCTCGCGCGCGATCGCGGCGCCTGCCGTCACACCGGCCGCCGGCCCCGACAAGATCGTGTTCGCCGCAAAGCGCGTTGCGACCTCGGCGCCCATCACACCGCCATTCGACTGCACCACCAGCAGGTCTTGCCGGTAGCCGTCGGCGGCAAGCCGCTTGCCGAGGCTTGCGAGATAGCGGCCGATCAGCGGCTGGACGTACCCGCTCACCACCGCGGTGGAGCTGCGCTCGAACTCGCGCACGGCCGGCATGATGGAAGATGACGTCACGATGAAGTCATTCGGCCATACGTCGCGTGCAGCCTTCGCGGCGGCGAGCTCGTGCGCCGCCTCGGTGTATGAATTCAGGAACGCGATGACCAGCACCTCGCAGCCATCATCGAGCAAGGAGCGCGCGACAAGCTTCACTTCCTCGGCATCAAGCGGCGTGAGAACCTGCCCGTCGGCGGTGATGCGCTCGGTCACTTCGCGGCGGAAACGCCGTTCGATCAGCGGACGGAACGCGCCTATCAGGCCGTAGGTCATCGGCCGATCGCGCCGCCGCAGCTCAAGCACGTCACGAAAGCCCTTCGTCGTGATCAGGCCGCAGCGTGCGCCCTTTCGCTCGATCACCGCATTGGTGGCGACCGTCGTGCCGTGAACCAGCAGATCGACCGCATCGAGGCCCGTGCCAAGCTCCGCGATGCCGGTCATCATTCCTTCGGCCTGATTGGCGGGCGTGCTTGGGACCTTCGCGACCGTGAGCTTCTGCGCGTCGGTATCGATCAGCACCAGGTCGGTATTGGTGCCCCCGATGTCCACGCCGACCAATCTAGGCATTGCGACGACCTTTCCCGAGGTAGGCCATGACGACGTCCTCGTTGTTGACGATTTCCGCAGGCGTGCCCTCGGCAAGCTTGCGGCCGAAATTGAGAACCGTGACGCGCTCGCTCAAGCCCATGACGAAGCGCATGTCGTGCTCGATCAGCACGACGGTCGCGCTGCCACCAACGATCCTGCGGATCAGCGCAGCGACCTCGTCCGTTTCGCTCGAATTCAGCCCCGCCGTGACCTCGTCAAGCAGCAAGACCGATGGACCGGTCGCGAGCGCGCGGGCGATCTCGAGCAGCCGCCGCTGGCCGTAAGAGAGATTGCGCGCCGCAATGTCCTTTTGCGCCTGCAATCCCACCGCCTCGATCTGCGTCGCCGCGAGCGCGCGCAGCTTCTCTTCATCGCGCCGCTTCGCGCCGAAGCGCAGCATCGATCCAAGAACGCCGACCTCGCCGGCACGGTGGCAGCCGGCCATCACGGTCTCGAACACCGTCATGTCTTCAAACAGCTGCGGCGTCTGGAACGTGCGGCACAGACCGGCGGCGACGCGCGCCTCAGGCGCAAGTCGCGTCACGTCGGCGCCGTTGACCACGATGCGGCCACGTGTGGCCGGGTAGAGGCCCGCGATAACGTTGAACAGCGTGGTCTTGCCTGCTCCATTCGGGCCGACGAGCCCGTGGATGCTGCCCTTGCGCACCGCCATGTCGACGCCGTCGACCGCTCGCAGGCCGCCAAAGTCGCGAACCACACCGTCGACCTGAAGCGCGAACTGGCTCATGACGGTTTTCGCGCCATGAAGCGCTCGATCAGCTGGGCAACAGCCCCGGTAATGCCGCGTGGCAGAAATACCATCGAGGCGATGAGCAACACGCCGTAGCCGAGCATCTTGTATTCGGCGAGCGCACGCAGATATTCGGGAATCACCAGCAGGATCGCGGCACCTACGACGGCGCCGGGCAAGCTCCCCAACCCGCCGACCGTGATCATGATGAGCACGACAAGAGACTGCAGCCAGGTGAATTCCTCAGGATTGAGGAAATTGTAAAGGTGCGGGATGAGCGTACCGGCAAATCCAGCCGCCGCGCATCCAATCGTGATGACCGCCATCTTGTAACGCACGATCGGAATGCCGATCGAGCGCGCCGCGACTTCGTTCTGGCCAAGCGCGCGGAACGCGCGACCGATGCGACCATCGGTGAGGCGCAGCAACAGCACATAGACGATCGTCAGGAATGCGACCGCGAGCAGGAAGAGTGAAAGCTTGTCCCGCAACGCGTAGCCGAAGAAGCGGATCGGCGGGATGCCGATCAGACCGGCGAAGCCGCCGGTCAATGTGCTCCAGTTGGTGAGGATCTGATAGACAATGACGCCAAAGCCGAAGGTCGCGATCTTGAAGTAGACGCCCGAGAGGCGGATGAGTTGGGCCATCAACAGCCCGGCGAGCGCGGCGGCCGCGGTTCCGGCGAGCGCCGTCGCGGCGAACGGCAGGCCGAAGTGCTTCTGCAGCAGCACCGACACGTAGGCGCCGACGCCGAGAAACGCCGCATGGCCGAGCGAAAGCTGGCCCGCGAGACCGACCATCACCTGCAGGCCGAGCGCGGCGGTTGCGTAAACCGCAACAATTGCGCCCATGTAGAGCGCAAAGTCGCCAAACAGGGGCGGCAGGATCCAGAACGGGATCATCACAACCGCGAAGGCCGCCCAGCCGCCGGCGAATGTCGGGCTTTGCGCGCGCACGACAGGCTTCGCGTCCTCGACCGGCGTGGCTGCGGGCGCCGGCCGGTGGCGCGGCACGGTGTTGAGGCGTTCCTCCACGACAGCGGCACGTCCGCTGCGCGATACCGCAAACAACCCGTTCGGACGGAACATCAAGACCAGGATCATGGCGCCGAACGCAAGGCTATCCTGGAATTCGGCGCCGATGCGCTGCCCGCCAATCGTTTCGATCACGCCAACGATCAGCCCGCCGATGACCGCACCTGGAACACTTCCGAGTGTGCCGATCGCTGCGGCGGCGAAAGCCTTGAGACCGACAACGCCCATGTCGAACGCGACGAAGAACAGCGGCGCATAGAGCACCCCGGCAGCGGCGCCAATCGCCGACGCCAATCCGAACGCGAGCGAGGACGCGCGCGCGTTATCGACACCAAACAGCGCAGCCGTTCCTCCATCCTGCGCCGCCGCACGCAACGTCAAGCCGGTCCATGTCCGATTGAAGAACCAGTGCAGCACGATCATCAGCAGCGTCATGAAGCCGACGATGTAGAAGTAGACCTTCGGCAGCGGGTAGCCGCCGATCTGCACGACGTCATGCGCGAGCGGGATCTTGTAGACGACCGGATTCGCGCCCCAAATCAGCCGCGCCGCATTGGCCAGCACAATGCCGATGCCCAGCGTCAGCAACACCAGATAGATCTGCGAGGCGTTGCGCTCGACGGCGGGACGGAACGCAACACGCTCGACGACGTAACCGAATGCGCCCACGATCAGCATCGCGGCGATCACGACCAGCGGAAACGGCATCTGCGGCGCGAGCGACAGGCACGTATAGCCCATGAAGCCGCCGAGCATCATGAGATCGCCTTGCGCGAAGTTCACGAGCCCCATCGCGCGGAAGATCATGGAGAAGCCGATCGCCACCAGGCCGTAGATGCAGCCGATGGTCAGCCCGCTGACTATCTCGATAACGAAGTTCATCCGCTCTCGGTTCTGGGAGTGCGCGCGACCCACGCCGGCAGCCGTTCGGTGCCGGCGTGCGGTGTCGCTACTGCATCACTCGATGACGAAATCGAGCGCGAGCTTGCCATCGTTGAGTTGCACGAATGGCAGCGGCCGCTTCACATCGCCGTTGGGCAGGATGGTGATCGGGCCGGTGCCGCCAGGGAAGTCCTTGATCGTGAAGATCGCGTCGCGCACGCTTTCGCGAGTGACCTTGCCCTTGGCGGCGGCGCGTTTGATGGCCTCGGCCAGCACCAGCATGTTGTCGTAACCCATGCCCTCGTACTGGGTCGGCTCGCGATTGTACTTCGCCTTCCAGTCGGCGAGGAACGCCTTGCCGGCGTCGGTGTTGATCGAGCCGGCGAAGTAGTAGAGCGCACCATAGGCGCCGTTCGCCGCGGGACCTGCGATATCCTGGAACTGCGGAATTGCCGGCGCGGTGTTGGCGTATGTCGGAAGCTTGATCCCCAGTTCGCCCATCTGCTTCATGATCAGGCCGGTGTCGGTATAGAAGCCCATGATTGCGACGAAGTCCGGAGCGGCATCTTTCATGGTTGTGAGCATCGGCTTGAAGTCGCGCGCGTTCGGCTCGTAGGCGACCCGGCCCAGCACCTTGATTTTCTTCGCCTCCACGGTCTTCGCAAACGCATCGGCAAGCGACTGTCCGTAGCTGTCGTTGCGAACGAGCAGATAGACGCTCTTGGCCTTGCGCCGCTCGATGGCCCAGACGGCGGCATTCGAGGCGAACTCGTCGGCGGTCTGCGATATACGGGCGAACCACTTGTTGCCTTGCTGGGTCAGGTTCGTCGCCTGCGCGAGCGGCGAAAGCTGCGGCACCTCGGCGGGCTTGGTCACTTCCACCATGGCCTGCGTCTCGGCGCTCGTCGAGCCGCCGATGACCGCCACGACGTTGTCCGACGAGATCATGCGCGCGGTCGATTGCGCCGCCTTGCCGGGGTTCCCCGCCGAGTCGTCGCTGACGAGATCGATCACGATAGAACCCATCGTGCCCTTCTTCTTGAGGTGCTCGAGGGCGAAGCGCGCGCCTTCAAGCGACTCGTTGCCATACACCGCGGCCGCGCCCGATAACGGACCCACGACGCCGACCTTTACGGTCTGGGCCGCTGCCGGACCCGCAATGGCGAGCGCGATCACACCTGCAAGCGCTGCACCGGCACGTCGCCTTGAGATCGTCGATGTCATACTCGTCTCCATGGTGTGACCGATCCGGCCGGATCGGCAGTTCCTGCTACGGCTCGGGATCATGCGACCCCCAGATAACTGTGCTGCACGCGCGAATCAGTCGCGATGCTTGCGGCTGTGCCATCAAGCACGATGACGCCGCGTTCCATGATGTACGCGCGCGCCGCGATCGCCAGCGCGGCTTCGGCGTTCTGCTCGACGAGGAGCACCGTCACTCCTTCCCGCGCGACACGTTCGATCGTCGTGAAGACGGCCTCGATCAGGATCGGCGCAAGCCCCATGGAGGGCTCGTCGAGCAGGAGAAGCCGCGGCCGCGCCATCAGCGCGCGCGCAATGGCGAGCATCTGCTGCTCGCCACCCGACAGCGTTCCGCCAAGCTGGAGCGCGCGCTCCTTGAGGCGCGGAAACATCTCGAACGCGAAATCGAGTTCGCCCTCGCCCTTGAAATGGCGGCGCCGATGGTACGCGCCGATCATCAGGTTCTCGCGCACCGTCAACTCGGGAAATATGCGGCGGCCCTCGGGTACGGTCGCGATCCCCAGGCCGACAACATCCGCGCTGGACACGGCCGCAATATCGCGACCGGCCCACATGATCTTCCCCGAACTGACGGGAAGCTGAGCCGCAATGGCACGAATTGTCGTGGTCTTGCCGGCTCCGTTTGGCCCGATCAGGCAGACGACCTCGCCGTCCGCGACGTCGAGCGTGATCCCGCGCAGCACCGTGCTGGTGCCGTAGCCTGCGTATACGGAATCGAGACGAAGCAGCGGCGCACGGGCGGACAGGGACGGGTTGCCAGTCGGCATGCCTAGGTCCGTCGCTATCTCAGCGGCCACGCGGCATCTCCCGTCTCGGTGGACCCGCCGATTTCGCCGAAATCAGAGGCGCACCGCTCTCGGAACCCATGTTCCTACCTTGTCAAAAAAAGATCAAGTGTTCCGAACGTCGCGATCGGTGCCGGTGCTTGACCGCACCAAGGGTGCTGTTAGCGTTCCACAGTCATGAAAAAACGGCAACGGAAATTCAGCGCCGCCAAGCGCCCCCGCCGGCGTTCCGGCAGGTCCCCGCGCAAGCCGCGCGACGTGGCACTCGATAGCGGGCTGTCGGAGCAGATTGGCGGCGAAATCCGCATGCTGCGCAGGGCGCGCCGCATGACGCTGCAAATGCTTGCAAGCAAAACAGGCTTCTCGGTTGGCTTTCTTAGTCAGGTTGAGCGGAGCCGCTCAGGCCTCTCGATCAGCGCGGTCAATACGATCGCAAAAGCGCTCGGCATCAGCCTGGCGTGGTTCTTTCAGGGTGGTTCGGATGCCGGCAACAGCGAACGGCGTCACATCGTGCGCGGCCGCGGCCGCAAGTCGATGGCGTACGACACGGGACTGGTCGACGAACTATTGTCGCCGCACCTCAACGGGCGCTTCTCGATGTTCCTGACGCGGTTTGCCCCGAAAGCCGGCAGCGGCGGCGCGATCACACAGCGCAACGGCGAGCAGGCAGGCTATGTGGCGCAAGGGGAACTCACGCTGTCGGTCGATAAGCAGGAGTACCGGTTGCAGGCGGGCGACGCATTTCACTTCGACAGTGCGCTGCCGCACACCTACACGAATTCCGGACGGATCGAGGCCATCGTTGTGTGGGTGGTGTCGCCGGTAAATTGCTAATCGGGCAAGTTTGTGAAAATCTGATGCTGAAATTTCATGGATAACCGCCGCGCCGCCATGCCGTCCGAGATCAAAAGTCGCACTGAAGTCATCATCGTCGGCGGCGGCATCGTGGGATGCTCGATCGCCTATCATCTGGCCAAGCGCGGGGTCAGCGATGTCGTTCTCCTCGAGCGTCGCAGCCTGACGAGCGGTACCACATGGCATGCGGCCGGCCTGGTCGGCCAATTGCGCGCAACGCTGAACCTTACGCGCCTCGCCCAGTACACCGCCGCGCTTTACCGCGGCCTCGGTGATGAAACCGGCCAACCGACAGGCTTCATGCAACGCGGGTCGCTCGCGGTTGCCGGCAATATGGACCGGCTGCACGAGCTGAAGCGCGGCGCCTCGATGGCGGGCTCGTTCGGCCTCGAGGTTCAGGTGCTCGGTCCCAGTGAGATCAAGGCGCTGTGGCCGCTCATCGATACACGCGAGATCGTCGGCGGAGTGTTTCTCCCCTCGGACGGGCAGACAAGTCCGGTCGACACCACGATGGCGCTGGCGAAAGGCGCGCGAAACGGCGGCGTGCAGATACACGAGAAGGCGCTTGTCTCGCGTATCGTCGTCGAAGGCGGTGCAGTGCGCGGCGTTCGTCTCGCCGACGGCCACGTGATTGAAGCACCGCGCGTCGTGCTTGCGGCCGGCATGTGGTCGCGTGACCTCGCCGCGCAGATCGGAGTTGCGGTTCCACTGCATGCCGCCGAGCACTTCTATGTGGTGACCGAGCCGATCGATGGACTGTCCCCCAACACGCCGGTGCTGCGCGACCCCGACAATGGGATCTATGTGAAGGAAGATGCCGGCAAGCTGCTGATCGGCTGCTTCGAACCGCGCGCGAAGCCGTGGGGTATGAACGGCATCCCGGAGAACTTCGAGTTCGACCAGTTGCCGGACGACATGGATCACTTTGCACCGATGCTGGAGCGCGCACTCGGTCGCATTCCGATACTCCAGTCGACCGGCATCCGTACCTTCTTCAACGGCCCGGAGAGCTTCACACCCGATAATCGCTACCTGCTCGGCGATGCCCCCGAGGTGAAAGGCTTGTTCGTCGCCACCGGATTCAATTCGATCGGCATCCAGTCGGCCGGCGGCGCCGGACGTGTGGTCGCCGACTGGATCATCGACGGCGTTGCCCCGCTCGACCTGTGGGACGTCGACATTCGCCGCACCGCGCCATTCCAGCGCAACCGCCGCTATCTGCATGACCGCACCGTGGAGAGCCTCGGCCTCCTGTACGCGATGCACTGGCCCTACCGGCAGCCCGAAACGGCGCGTGGCGCGCGAACCTCACCGCTGCACGAGCGCATGGCCGCAGCCGGTGCATGCTTCGGCGATACAGCCGGCTGGGAGCGCGCGAACTGGTTCGCTGAGCCGGGCGAAGCACCCGCCTACGACTACGCATGGGGACGGCCGCGCTGGTTCACGAACGTCGCGCGCGAACATCAGGCCGTGCGCGAAGCGGTCGGGCTGTTCGACCAATCGTCGTTCGGAAAATTCCTGCTGCAAGGCCCCGACGCCGAGGCCGTCATCGGCAGCCTTTCGGCAAACGAGATGTCCGTGCCGGCCGGCCGCGTCGTCTATACGCAGTGGCTCAACACGAGAGGCGGGATCGAGGCAGACCTGACCGTCACCCGGATCGACGAAACCAGCTACCTCGTCGTCACGGCGGCCGCAACGCAGACGCGTGACCTCGCGTGGGCGCGCGCTCATACGCCAACGGATGCACGCGCGACATGGACCGACGTGACATCGGCCTACGCCACGTTATCGGTGATGGGACCGCGATCACGCGACCTGCTGCAATCCCTCACGCCGAGCGATCTCTCGAACGCGACGATCCCGTTCGGCTGTTCGGGCATCATCGAACTTGGCTACGCGCTCGTGCGCGCCACCCGGATCACCTATGTGGGAGAACTCGGCTACGAGCTCTATATTCCGACCGAGTTTGCCCGCGGCGTGTACGACGTGGTCGCCGAAGCTGGCTGCGCATTTGGCATGCGCCACGCAGGCTATCACGCGCTCGACACGCTGCGTCTCGAAAAGGGTTATCGGCACTGGGGCCATGACATCGGCCCCGAGGATACACCGCTCGAGTCCGGGCTGGGATTCGCGGTGAAGCTCGACAAGCCGACCGCGTTCATCGGCCGCGACGCGTTGCGCGCAGCCAAGGAGAGGTCCGCGACGCGGCGGCTTGCGAGCTTTCTGCTCAAGAATCCAATTCACACCCTCTATCGCGATGAGCCGATCTGGCAGAATGGCGAGCGCGCCGGTCGCATCATGTCGGGCGGCTTCGGTCACACGCTTGGCGCCTCGGTCGGTCTCGGCTGGATCGATGTGCCCGACGGAAATGCGCAAGCACGCGTCAGCGCGGGCGGCTTTGAGATCGAAATCGCGGGCGAACGCGTCGCTGCGACGGCTTCGCTCGCGCCATTCTACGATCCGAAGAGCTTGCGTATCCGGGGATAACGGAGAAAGCCGATATGACGACACTGCCTTACGAGGCGCAACGCTGGGATCTGGTTGCCGGCAGAACCGCCGTCGTCGTCATCGATCCGCAGAACGATTTCCTGCACACCGACGGTTGGTACGCAAGGAGCGGCGTCGACATCGGCCACATGCAGCGGACAATCGAGCCGACGCGCAAGCTGGTCGCAGCCGCCCGCGCGCGCAATATCCCGATCGTTTGGACCCGGCACGGTTTCCGCGACGGACGGGACGCTGGCGTGTTTTTCCAGCTCCGTCCGTTTCTCAAGGACGGCGGCCTGCGCCAAGGGACATGGGGTTACGAGATTCTCGACGGTCTCGGCGCTGATACGGACGACTGGTTCGTCGAGAAGACGCGGCTGAGCGCGTTCTACAACACGAACCTCGAAGGCATCTTGCGATCTTTGCGGGCCGAGATTGTGCTGTTCGCCGGCGTACTGACCAATCAGTGCATTGCGGCATCGTCCAAGGATGCCAATTTCCGCGACTTCAAGCCGATCGTCGTCGAGGACTGCACCGGCACGACCTTGCCGCACCTGCACGATCCTGCATTGGAGATGGTACGGGTCGGCTGGGGGGAAGTGCGGAGCCTGTCCGAGACCCTCGACGAGATTGCGACCCTGCCGCTGCGAAATGACCCGAACTGAGAGATGAATGAGCCTTCCGAGACACCTGGCGCCTTCATCGCATGAACGCGCTCGCGATCATGGCGAGGCAGGTCGCCAATCCTGCCGCCGGAACCCAGACCGGAACCCTGACATGCGGCCGAAGTGAGCGCACGCCGCGATAACGCAGCCGCAGCAGCGACAGATTGACCAGCGCGAAGACGACGAGTGTCGCGAGCGAGGTGCCCTCGGCGAGCCGCTCGAACGGAACGACGAGCGCAAGTGCGATCACGGACGCGGCGATGAGCGCGGTCGCGACAAGCGGTGTCGCCGTGCGGGCATGCACGCTGCCGGCGATGCGTGGCAAGTCGCCATGCCGCGCCATGCCGTAGATCACGCGCGCCGACATGGTCATCTGGGCGAGGATCGTGTTCAGCGTTGCCACGATGGCGATGATGCTGATCGTGACCGGGCTAATGCCGGCCACCTCGCGAAACACCAGGCTGAGCGGCGCCGTCGATGACGCAAGCCGGTCGACCGGCACGGCGCTGACCGCAATGGCCGCGACGGCGACATAGAGGATCGTCGAGATCAGCAGCGTCAGCACCATCGCGCGCGGGATGTCGCGGTGCGGCACCTTGACCTCCTCCACCACGTTGACCAGGTCCTCAAATCCGATGAAGGCAAAAAAGGCCAGCAGACTGGCGAAGCCAATGCCCGCGAGCGTACCGAAGTTGGGCGGCAGCGGCTGCGCCAGTGCGGATACGATCGGCAGGTCGATGTGAACGGCCGCGGCGATGATCGCGAGCAGGCCGCCGACCTCGATCAGGGTGAACAGGCTCGCCAGCAGCACCGATTCGAGAATGCCCCACGCCGCGACCGCGCTGAGCGTCATCACCACGGCGACGACGATGAGCCACTGCGGCAGGTCGGTGAACTGCTGGATATAGCCGGCCGATCCCAGCGCAACGGCGGACGACGACACGACCCCGATCGCGATCGTCAACAGACCGGTCGACGTCGACAGGATCCGCGAATTGAAGGCCGCTTTGACATAGGCGGCCTCGCCGGCGCTGACCGGAAAGCGCGTCGACAGCTCCGCGTAGGAGGCAACCGTCAGGGCCATCACGACGGCGGCAAGCACGAACGACCAGGGCGCATAGGCTCCCGCGTGGCCCGCCACGGTGCCGATCAGGACGTAGATGCCCGCCCCGATCGTGATGCCGGTGCCGTAGAGCACGAGCAGCGGCAGCCCGAGGCGGCGCCGCAGCGCGGGGGCGAGTTCAAGCGGCAGGCTGTCCGAGCTGTTCGACACGTCTCACCGCTGCGATCCGGAGCGATACGGCCAGGAGAGAATAGAGCGGGCGCGGCCTGCGGTATTGAGACAGATCAAGCCGCGGAGCCGAGGCAGCGCCCCGGCATATCGAGGCGGTCAGTCGCCGCGCCCGCCGTGCCTGCGCATATCCTCGATCCAGCGCGCACGCTTCTTGTCGTCGGCAAATGTGAGCCCATAAAGGCTCTCGCGGATCGGCTTGATCCCGGAGAAGCCCAGCATGCTGCGCTCGAAACTGCGCAAGCCGGCAGCGCCGAAGTACCAGCGATAAATGAGCGCCGGCATCCCCATGGTCACGACGATGCGGGCCGAGCGTCCGGCGAGCAGCGGTTTCGGGAAGCGGGCCTTCGTGTATTCGATCGCAAAGCCGGGCCGGAAAATCTGCTCGAGAAAGCCCTTGAACAGCGCCGGCAGGGTTCCGTGCCAGAGCGGAAACAGAAAGACCCAGTGCTCGGCCCAGCGCATGTCTTCGCGCGGTTGCGACAAGGTGGGCGGCAACGCGCCGCTCTCGAACTCTGCCTGCGTGCGCAACAGCGGGAAATCGAGGCTCGCCACCTCGATGCGGCGCACCTCGTGCCCTGCTGCGGTCGCGCCTTCCGCATAGGCGTCGGCCATCGCATGCAGCAGGTGATGTCCCGCCGGATCCGGATGGCCCTGGATGATAGCGATGCGCCGGCTCATTCGACGTGCTCCCTATTCGGGCCGCGCACCGCTCACGTCTTCGTCGCTCAGAACCCGCAACGCGGCGCCGTCGAGGTCGTCATACTGGCCGGCGCGCAGCGACCACAGGAACGCCGCGAGCCCGGTCAGGCCGAGCGCCAGCGCCACCGGAACCAGGTAGATCAGCACGTTCATGACGCACGCCTCGCGCGTAACGCATTGAGCGTGACGAGGATCGAGGAGCCCGACATGGCGGCGGCGGCGATCAGCGGCGTCACCAGCCCTGCGATTGCAATCGGCACCGCGATCAGGTTGTAGATCACCGCGAGCCAGAGGTTCTGGTGCATCAGGCCGCGCGCGCGCCGCGCCGTCGCCACCGAATCACGCACCGGAGCAAGCTTCTCGCCGAGAAAGACCGCGTCGGCCTGCGCCTGCGTCAGGTCGGCTGCGCTGATCGGGGAGAGTGAAACATGCGCGGCGGCGAGCGCCGGCGCGTCGTTGAGGCCGTCGCCGACCATGAGCACCCGGTGGCCGCGTGCCTTCAGCTCTTCGATCGCGGCAATCTTCTCGGCCGGCGTCATCGCGCCGCGCCAGTCCGCGATGCCGAGCGCGCTCGCCACCGGCAGGACGGCATCCGCGCGGTCGCCCGACATGATCATCAGCTTCAGCCCGAGGGCGCGCAGCGCGGCGGCGGTCTTCACGGCATCGTGGCGCAGCGCCTGGCGCACCTGCAGGACGATGCTTTCGCCGTTGTGGCTGAAAGCGATCAGCGAGGTGCCGGGACCGATGCTCTCGACCTTCGTGACGCCGCAGAAGGCCGGACTGCCGAGACGCGCCTCGCTGCCCGCAATCATGACCCGCACGCCCTGCCCCGGCTCTTCGCCTGCCCCCTCGTAGGGCACGCGCTCGCGCGCCTCGCGCGCAACCGCCGCCGCGAGCGGATGGCGGCTGGAGAGCGCGAGCCGCGCGGCCTTCTCGAGCAACGCCGCGTCAATCATACTCGCATTGACGACACGCGGCTCGGGCAATGTCAGCGTGCCGGTCTTGTCGAACACCACGGTGTCGATGTCGGCGAGGCGTTCGATCGCGTCGCCGGAATTGAGGATCACGCCGGCGCGGAACAGCGCGCCCGATGCGACCACCTGCACCGCAGGGATCGCAAGGGCGAGCGCACACGGACAGGTGATGATCAGCACGGCGATCGCCGTGATGATCGCATCATGCGCCGTTGCACCGGCCGCCAGCCACCCGATCAGCGTCAGCGCGGCGGTCGCATGCACGACCGGCGCATACATCCGCGCCGCGCGGTCGGCCAGATGCACGTAGCGCGATTTCGCCGTGACGGCCTTCTCGAGCAGGCGCTCGACTTCGTCGATCAGCGTGCCGCTGCCGGCCGCCGTCACGCGCA
>DATEKY010000573.1:0-2673 GCA_035277225.1 Xanthobacteraceae bacterium | reverse complement strand
CGCACGGATCATGTCGAGAATTTGCGCGACCGTGCGCTGATTGAAAGCGTGGACTTCGATGCCCTGGCGGATCAGCGCCGCCGCGATGTCGGCCTGCAGATCGGAGAAGGTCAGCACCAGGTCCGGCCGCAGATCGAGGATCTTCGGAATGTCGGCAGACGTGAAGGCGGAGACCCGCGGCTTCTCGCGGCGGGCGCGCGGCGGACGGACGACGTAACCCGAAATGCCGACGATGCGACGCTCCTCGCCGATCAGATAGAGCGTCTCGACGGTTTCTTCGGTCAAACAAACAATGCGCTCGGGCGGAAACATCCTCTGCCTCGTTCGTTCGAGCTGCAATGTAGCCCGGTTTGAGCGCCACGAAAGGGGCGACAAAGACAAAGGGCCGCCCACCGGGCGGCCCTCAACTTCGTTCTCAGCGCAGCCGCTATTCCGCCGCCGGCAAGGCCGCCGGCTCGGCGGTCGCTTCGGCCTTGATGGCGGCCTCGCGCTCGCGCTCGGCCAGGATGAGCTGATCGCGCTTGATGGCGATCTCGCGGATGCGGTTCATCTGGGCGCCGGTACCGGCCGGGATCAGCCGGCCGACGATGACGTTCTCCTTGAGGCCTTCGAGCGTGTCGACCTTGCCGTTGACGGCGGCCTCGGTGAGCACGCGGGTGGTCTCCTGGAACGACGCCGCCGAGATGAACGAGCGGGTCTGCAGCGAGGCCTTGGTGATGCCGAGCAGCACCGGATGCGCGGTCGCCGGCTTCTTGCCTTCCTCCGCCGCACGCGCGTTGACCTCGTCGAACTCGACCTTGTCGACCTGGTCGCCCTGGATCAGATCGGTCTCGCCCGAGTCGTCGATTTCGACCTTCTGCAGCATCTGACGCACGATCACTTCGATGTGCTTGTCGTTGATGCTGACGCCTTGCAGCCGGTAGACGTCCTGGATTTCGTTGACCAGGTAGCCGGCCAGCTCCTCGACGCCCTTGATCGCCAGGATGTCGTGCGGCGCCGGGTTGCCTTCGACGATGAAGTCGCCCTTCTCGATGATGTCGCCGTCCTGCAGGTGGATGTGCTTGCCCTTGGGAACGAGATACTCCTTGGCCTCCTCGTCCTTGTTGGCCGGCTCGATGGTGATGCGCCGCTTGTTCTTGTAGTCGCGGCCAAAGCGCACGGTGCCGGAGATTTCGGCGATGACCGCCGATTCCTTCGGCCGGCGCGCCTCGAACAGCTCGGCGACGCGCGGCAGACCGCCGGTGATGTCGCGGGTCTTGGCGCTTTCGGTCGGGATACGTGCGATGACGTCGCCGGCCTGCACGTGGGCGTCGGGATCGACCGAGATGACCGCGTCCACGGCCAGCACGTAGCGGGCGTCGCCGCCGCGGGCGAGCTTGAGCAGCTTGCCGTCCTTGGCCTTGATCACCAGAGCCGGCCGCAGATCCTGCTGGTTGCGGCTCGAGCCGGTGCGCCAATCGACCACCGACCGCTTGGCGATACCGGTCGTCTCGTCGAGCGTCTCCGACATCGACTGACCCTCGATCAGGTCCTCGAAGCCGACATGGCCTTCGACCTCGGTGAGGATCGGGCGGGTGTACGGATCCCACTCGGCGATGCGCTGGCCGCGGGCGATGTGCGAATCGTCGGCGACCCGCAGCCGCGCCCCATACGGGATGCGGTGCGTCGCGCGCTCGGTGCCGTCCGGATCCTGCACCGCAACGATCAGGTTGCGGCTCATGACGATCTCGGCGCCGTCCGAATTGCGCACGACGTTCTTGTTCTTGATCTTGACGGTGCCCTCGAAGTTCGACTCCACGAACGACTGCTCGGAGAGCTGCGCAGCGCCGCCGATGTGGAACGTGCGCATGGTGAGCTGGGTGCCCGGCTCGCCGATCGACTGCGCGGCGATGACGCCGACCGCCTCGCCCATATTGACCGGCGTGCCGCGGGCGAGATCGCGCCCGTAGCACTTGCCGCACACGCCGGTCGCCGTTTCGCAGGTCAGAACCGAACGGATGCGGATCTCCTGGACGCCGGCGCGCAGCAGCTTCTCGAGTTCCTTCTCCTCGATCAGCGTGCCGTTCGGCACCAGGACCTCGTTGCCGGCAGGATCGCGCACGTCTTCGGCCGTGGTGCGGCCGAGAATGCGGCTTGCCAGCGAGGCGACGACCTGGCCGGCATCGATGATGGCGCGCACCTTGATGCCGTGCGAGGTGCCGCAATCGACCTCGGTGATGATGCAGTCCTGCGCCACGTCGACGAGACGCCGCGTCAGGTAGCCGGAGTTCGCAGTCTTGAGCGCGGTATCGGCGAGACCCTTGCGGGCGCCGTGCGTCGAGTTGAAGTACTCGAGCACCGAGAGTCCTTCCTTGAAGTTGGAGATGATCGGGCTCTCGATGATCTCGCCGGAGGGCTTGGCCATCAGGCCGCGCATGCCGGCGAGCTGCCGCATCTGCTCGCTCGAGCCGCGGGCGCCGGAATGCGCCATCATGTAGATCGAATTGACCTGAGCCTCGGCGCCCTTCTCGGCCGCCGGCTTCGTCGCCGAGATTTCCTTCATCATCTCGTCGGCGACCCGGTCGGTGGACTTGGCCCAAGCGTCGACCACCTTGTTGTACTTCTCGCCCTTGGTGATCAGGCCGTCGGCGTACTGCTGCTCGTACTCCTCGACGAGGGTGCGCGTCTGGTTGA
>DATEKY010000572.1:0-3963 GCA_035277225.1 Xanthobacteraceae bacterium | reverse complement strand
AACCGCACGCTGTTCAAGTCGCTCGGCTACGACCCGGAGAAGGACTTTTCGCCGATCTCGCTGTTCGCCATTTTGCCGAACGTCGTCGTGATCAATTCGAAGCTGCCGCCGAAGACGCTGAAGGAATTCGTCGCCTATGCGAAGCAGCGCCCGAAGGAGCTGAACTACGGCTCGGTCGGCGTCGGCAGCTCGCAGCACCTGGCCGGCGCCTATTTCGAGCAGATCGCCGGCGTGCAGCTCACGCATGTGCCGTATCGCAACATCGCGCAGTACACGCCCGATTTCATCGCCGGGCAGGTGCCGCTCGGCTTCCAGTTCCTGCCGAACGTCGTCGGCATGATCACATCTGGCGATGCGCGTGTGCTCGCCGTTTCAAGCCCGAAGCGCATGACGGCGCTGCCTGACGTACCCACGGCGAAAGAGGCGGGTTTGAACTACGAGACCTACGGCTGGCTCGCGCTGCTCGGGCCCGCCGGAATGCCGAAGCCGGTGGTGGACAGGCTGCACAAGGCGATCGAGGAGGCGGTGAACGATCCGACCGTGCGCAGCCGCTTCGTCGAGCAGGGCGCCGAGCCGGTCTCGCCCGGGCCGGATGAGCTGCAGAGGTTCATCGCGTCCGAGACCGCCAAGTGGAAGGCGACGATCGAGAAGGCCGGGATCGAGCCGATGTAGCGCGGCGACGGGTCGGGCTTCATGGCCAAAGAAAGAGTATTGATCGCCGGCGCCGGCCCGGTCGGCATGGTGGCGGCCGCCAATCTCGTGCGCCGCGGCGTGCCGGTGACGGTGCTGGAAGCGAACGCCGGGTTGAGCGACGAGTCGCGCGCCTCGACGTTCCATCCGCCGACACTCGACATGCTGCACGATCTCGGCGCGGCCGAAGCGCTCATCGCGCAAGGGCTGATCGCGCCGCAGTTTCAATATCGCAACAGGCGCGACGGCGTGATCGCCCAGTTCGATTTCGCCGGCATCGCGGACGCGACCGCGCATCCGTTCCGCCTGCAATGCGAGCAGTCGCGCCTCACGCGCATCCTGCTCGAGCGCCTGCGCGGCAATGGGAATTTCCAGATCGCATTCTCGAGCGCGGTGCGCGGCGTGACGCAGACCGCCGAGGGCGTCGAGGTCGCAGTCGAGCGCAACGGCCGCGCCGAAACCGAGACGGCGCGCTGGCTGATCGGCGCCGACGGCGCGCGCAGCGAAACGCGCGGCGCGCTCGGCATCGAATTCGAAGGATTCACCTGGCCGGAGCGTTTTCTGGTCGTGAGCACCGCCTTCGATTTCCACGCCGTGATCGAGGGTCTCGTCAGCGTGAATTACGTGGCCGATCCGCAGCGCTGGCATTTCCTGCTGCAGATCCCCGGCCTGTGGCGCATCATGTTCCCGATCGCCGCGACCGAGAGCGACGAGCTGGCGCTCTCGCATGACTTCGCGCAGTCGCTGATGGCGCAACTCGTGCCCGGCATCGACCGCTACGAGATCGCGCACACGACGCTCTATCGGGTGCATCAGCGCGTCGCGACCACATTCCGCAAGGGCCGCGCGTTCCTGATCGGCGATGCCGCGCACATCAACAATCCGCTCGGCGGCATGGGGATGAACGGCGGCATTCACGATGCGATCAACCTGACCGACCGGCTCGCGGCGGTCTGGCACGGGTCGATAGGCGACGCCGAGCTCGATCGCTTCGACAGCCAGCGCCGGCTGGTGACCAAGGAGTACGTCGAGAAGCAGTCGATCCAGAACAAGAAGAACCTGGAGGCTCCCGGCAGCGAGTTTCGCGACCGGCTTGCCGCGATCGCTGCCGACCCGGGCCGGACGCGCGACTACCTGCTGGCGGTGTCGATGATCAGCAGTTTGCGGCGCGCGCAGGAGCTCGGGTGACGGTCGCGCGGCCTTCTGCTATCGATCGCCTTCCTTTCGCCGATACCCTGTGAGACGCAATGCCGGCCGATCAAGCTTTGCCTGACCGCTTTCGCGACGTCGATCACCTCGAAGACGTGATGACCGCGCCGGACGCGGCGCTTGCGGCCGAGCTTGCGGCGATCGACGGCGACCTGATCATTCTCGGTGTCGGCGGCAAGATCGGCCCAACATTGGCGCGGCTTGCCAAACGCGCCGCGCCGGGCAAGCGGGTCGTCGGCGTCGCGCGCTTCAGCGAGCAGGGTCTGCGCGAGGCGCTCACCCGCCATGGGATCGAGTGCATCGCGGCCGATCTGCTCGATCGCGCGCAGATCGATGCGTTGCCGAAGCTGCCGAACGTCGTCTTCATGGCCGGCTTCAAGTTCGGCGCGTCCGGCCACGAAGCCTTCACCTGGGCGATGAACGGATATGTGCCGGCGCTCGTCGCCGAGGCCTTCGCCGACTCGCGTATCGTCGCTTACTCGACCGGCTGCGTTTATCCTTATGTCGACGTGCTGCACGGCGGCGCGACCGAGGCGACGCCGATGACGCCGCCGCCCGGCGCCTACGCCAATTCCTGCGTCGCGCGCGAGCAGATGTTCCAGTACTTCTCGCGTACGCGCGGCACGCCCGGCCGCACCATCCGGCTCAATTACGCGATCGACATGCGCTACGGCGTGCTGCACGACGTCGCCTCGCGCGTACACGCGGGCGAGCCGATCGACCTGTCGACCGGGCATGTCAACGTCATCTGGCAGGGCGACGCCAACGCGATGGTGCTGCGCGCGCTCGGTCACTGCACGACGCCGTCCTCGCCGCTCAACGTCAGCGGGCCGGAGACGATCAGCATCCGCTGGCTCGCCGAGGCCTTCGGCGAACGGCTCGGCAGGAAGCCGGTGTTCTCCGGCATCGAGGCGCCGACCGCGTGGCTGGTCAACACCAGCGAGGCGATGCGGCTGTTCGGCTATCCGCGCGTGCCGCTCGCCCGCCTGATCGACTGGACCACGGACTGGGTCGCGCGCGACCAGCCGAGCCTCGGCAAGCCGACCGGCTACGGCAAGCGCGATGGCGCGTTCTGAGACGCCGATCGAGCGCCTCGCGCTCGCCGACCTCGCCGATGCCGAGGCGCTCGTCGCGGAGGCCGGCTGGAACCAGGTCGCGGCCGACTGGCGCATCTTTCTCGACTTCGGCACCGCCTATGCGGTGCGCTCCGGCGCCCGCGTGATCGCGACCGCAGCGACGCTGCCTTACGGGCGCTGCGCGTGGATCAGCATGGTGCTGGTGGCGGGAACGCATCGCCGGCAGGGGCTCGCGACGCGCCTGCTGCACCGCTGCATTTCCAACATCGAGGCAAGCGGCCTTGTCCCGGTGCTCGACGCGACACCGGCCGGCGCCAAGGTTTACGAGCCGCTCGGATTTCAGGCCGCATGGGGCTTTGCGCGCCTGGCGTCGCAACGGCATTCGATCGAGGCGCCGCACGCCGACGGGATCGCGATCCGACCGATCAGCGACGACAAATGGCCTGCGCTCTGCGCCTACGATGCTGGGATCTTCGGTGCGGACCGCAGCGATGTCCTCGCGCGCATGCGCGGCCGCCTTCCGGCGTCCAATCTTTTTGCGCAGCGTGGTGGCCGCATCGTGGGAATGCTGCTCGGGCGCGACGGCCGCACCGCCGCGCATCTCGGACCGCTGATCGCCGAGGACGATGCGGTCGCGCAAGCGCTGCTAGCCGTGGCGCTCCGCGCGATCAGCGGCCCGGTCTACATCGATGTGGCGGATGCGAAGTCTGGCGTGCGCGGCTTCCTCGAAGCGTCGGGCTTTGGGCCACAGCGGCCGTTCACTCGCATGCTGCTCGGCCGGCACGAGAGCTTCGACGATCTCTCGCGCACCTATGCGGTGATCGGCCCGGAGTTCGGGTAATCCGCATGGAATTCGTAGCCCGCATGGAGCGAAGCGGAATGCGGGGTCTTCAGGCTCGGCATGTCCCGGATTACGCTTCGCTCCATCCGGGCTACAGGTTCTGCCTCCCAATCAATACAGCTTCGGCGGATTGATCGGCGGCATCTT
>DATEKY010000571.1:0-3348 GCA_035277225.1 Xanthobacteraceae bacterium | reverse complement strand
TTCGGTCGGATTGTAGACGATGGCGTGCTCGATGCCCGGCGGGAAGCGCTTCGAGAGCTGGTCCATCGTCTTGACGATGGCGTCTGCGGTCGCGAGCGCGTTCGAGCCGGGGCGCTGGAAGATCGCGAGCGCCACCGCGGGGTTGCGGCCGAGATAGGAGTTCGACGAATAGTCCTGCGCGGCAAGCTGCACCTGCGCGACGTCCTTCAGCCGCACCACCGCGCCGGAGGTCTGTTTCACCACGATGTTGGCGAACTCTTCCGGGTTGGCGAGCCGCCCTTGCGTCTGCACCGCGATCTGGAACGCGCCCGGCTTCTCGACCGGCGGCTGGTTCAGCACCCCCGAGGCGACCTGGATGTTCTGCGCCTGCAGGGCGAGCGTCACGTCGTTCGCCGTCATGTTGAGCGCCTGCAGCCGGCCCGGATCGAGCCAGATACGCATCGAGTAGTCGCGGCTGCCGAACACCGTGATCGAGCCGACGCCGTCGACCCGCGTCAGCGCGTCCTTGATCTCGAGCGTGGCGTAGTTCGACACATAGAGCGCGTCGCGCGACTGGTCGGGCGAGTGCAGGTGCACCACCATCATCAGGTCGGGGGAAGATTTCGTCACCGTCACGCCGATCTGGCGCACGTCGACCGGCAGGCGCGGCTGCGCGATCCCGACGCGGTTCTGCACCTGGACCTGCGCGATATCGAGATTGGTGCCGATGTCGAACGTCACCGCGATCGAGAAGCGCCCGTCGGCGGTCGCGTTCGACGACATGTAGAGCATGTTCTCGACGCCGTTGATCTGCTCCTCGATCGGAGCGACCACGGTGGTGGCGACGACCTCGGCGTTGGCGCCGGGGTACTGACCGCTGACGTTGATGATCGGCGGCGCGATTTCGGGATACTGCGCGATCGGCAGGCGGATGAACGAGACGCCGCCGAGGATGATGAACACGATCGACAGCACCGAGGCGAAGATCGGACGATCGATGAAGAAGTGCGAGATTTTCATGTCTCGCGTGTCCCTAGTTCTTCGCCTGCGGCGCGCCGGCCGGCGGCGCAGCCCCCTGCTCCTGCGGCGTCACCTTCGCGCCCGGACGCGCGCGCATCAGGCCGTTGACGATCACGCGGTCGTCCGGCCCGATGCCGTCCTTGATGACGCGCAGGTTGCCGACCAGCTGGCCGAGCGTGACGTACTTCGTGCGCGCGACATTCTCGCCGTCGACCGCCAGCACGTATTTGCGCACCTGCTCCGAGCCGATCGCGTTGTCGGGCAGCAGCAGCGCGTCGAACGGCGGCGAGCCGGGCACGCGCACGCGGCCGAACATGCCGGGCGTGAACACGCCGTTCGGATTGGCGAGCACCGCGCGGCCGCGGATCGTGCCCGAAGCGCGCTCGATCACGTTGTCGACGAAATCCATCTTGCCGGCGTGGGAGAAATCCGGCTCGTCGATCAGCTTGACCGCGACCTCGACCCCGGCGCCGCGGCTCGCGACGTCCTTGCCTTCCTTGCTGAGCCGCTCGTAGCGCAGGAACGAGGTCTCATCGAAGGTGAACTCGAAGCGAATGGGGTCGATCGACACGATGGTGGCGAGCAGCGTGGTGTTGCCGCCGGTCCCGCCGGTCACCAGATTGCCTTCGGAGACGCGCCGGTCGCCGATCCGCCCGGTGACCGGCGCCTTCAGTTCGGTGAACTGCAGGTCGAGCTCGGCCTGGCGCAGCGCCGCCTCCTGTGCGGCGACCGAGGCTTCGGCCACCCGCTTGGCCTGCGTGCGCTGCTCGAACACCTGTTCGGTGATGGTGCGGTCGCGCACGAGCTGGGAGGCGCGTGCAAGATCGCTCTCGGTGAACGCCAGGTTGGCGCGCGCCTGCGCGAGCGTCGCGCGCGCCTGCGCCGCGGCCGTCTCGAACGGGCGGCGGTCGATGTTGAACAGCGGATCGCCCTGCTTGACGATCTGTCCGTCCTTGAAGTGGACCTTGTCCAGGTAGCCCGAGACGCGCGCGCGTACCTCGACCGAGTCGACCGCGATGAAGCGTCCGACGTACTCGTCGTAGTCGATGACCTGCTGCCTGGTCGGCTTGGCCACGGTCACGGCCGGAGGGGGCGGCGCAGCCTGCTTCGGCGCGCCCTCGCCGCACCCGGCGAGCGCACCCGCCAGCAGGATCAACAACGACGCAACGCGCGCCGAACTTCCCCGCATGAATTCCACCATCCAGCCGGAATCTATGGCTTGCTCCGCCCGGCCACCAGATGCCGGGCTCTATCGGCCCCAATCGGCCCCGGCCTTTCGCGGCGTCGCCCCGCACCCCATATCTGTGAACGAATCTTTAGTCCACACCCCCGGAAAGCCATGTTCGATTCCACTTTGGAGTTCGTTCTCGACGAACACACCGAGCCTGTCCCGATCGCTCCCGCGGCGCCGCCGCCTGACGACGCAGCGGTACTCGACGCCTATTCGGCCGCCATCACCGACGTGGTCGACCGCGTCGGCCCCACGGTCGTGCGGATCGACGTCTGGCACGGCCGCAATGCCGCGCGCGCCGGCTCCGGCTCGGGCGTCATCGTGGCGCCTGACGGCCTGGTGCTGACCAACAGCCATGTGGTCGGCGGCGCCGCACGCGTGGAACTGATGACCACCGAAGGCCGCAGCCTGACGGCGCGGGTCGTCGGCGACGATCCCGACACGGATCTGGCGCTGGTGCGGGTCGACGCGCCGGTGACCTTGCCGGCGGCGACGCTCGGCGATTCCAAGAAGCTGCGGCGCGGCCAGCTCGTCGTCGCGATCGGCAATCCGCTCGGCTTCGAGTCGACCGTGACCGCCGGCGTCGTCTCGGCGCTCGGGCGCTCGCTGCGCGCCCGTACCGGCCGGCTGATCGACGACGTGATCCAGACCGATGCGGCGCTCAACCCGGGCAACTCGGGCGGACCGCTGGTCTCCTCGCGCGGCGAGGTGATCGGCGTGAACACGGCGATCATCCAGGGCGCGCAGGGTATCTGTTTCGCGGTCGCGGCGAATACCGCAAACGTCGTGCTCGGCGAGCTCGTTCGGCACGGCCGCGTGCGCCGCGCCTACATCGGCATATCCGCGCAGCAGACCACGATCCCGCGCCGGCTGCAGCTTGCGGCCGGCATCGAGCAGGCCTCGTCGGCGACCATCATCGCGTCGGAGCAGGGCAGCCCGGCCAATCGCGCCGGCTTGCTGACCGGCGACATGATCGTGCGGCTCGACGGCCAACCCGTCACGGGCGCGGACGACCTGATCCGCCTGCTCACCGGCGAGCGCATCGGGAAGATGGTCGAGATCGACGTGCTGCGGCTCGGCAAGCCGCGCACCTTCACTCTGGTGCCCGAGGAGCGGAA
>DATEKY010000570.1:0-2190 GCA_035277225.1 Xanthobacteraceae bacterium | reverse complement strand
GATGTCGCCCGCGTCCGCTTCCAGCATCGCGGCGGCCATCGGCTTCGCCTTGTCGATGATCGCGTCCGCCGCGACCTTGAGCGAGCTGCCGCCGACCACCGCGCTGCGCGCGCCGTAGGTGCCGCGGCCGAACTGCACCTGTGCGGTGTCGCCTTGCACGTAGCGGATCTTGTCGAACGGCACGCCGAGGAACTCGTGCACCAGCTGCGCGAACACGGTGGCGTGCCCCTGCCCGTGCGAATGCGTGCCGCCGAACACCGTCACGTTGCCGCCGGGGTCGAAGCGGATGTCCATGCGGTCGTTGAAGATGCCGCCGAACTCGATGTAGTAGCAGACCGAGCGGCCGCGCAGCTTGCCGGCCTTTTCCGAGGCTTTGCGGCGCTTCTCGTAGCCCTTCCAGTCGGCCATATCGACGCACTTGTCGAGCAGGCGCACGAACTCGCCCGAGTCGTAAACGTAGTGGGTCGGCGTGTGGTAGGGGAATTTGTCCGGCGCGATCAGGTTGCGGCGGCGAATCTCGTCCGGCTCCATGCCGATCTGCTTCGCCGCATGCTCGATCATGCGCTCGGTGAAGTAGGCGGCCTCGGGCCGTCCGGCGCCGCGATAAGGCCCGGCCTGCGGCGTATTCGTGAACAGGCCTTTGCACACGATGTGCATGGTCTGCACGTCGTAGGCTTCCGGAATGAAGCGCAGCGAGAACAGGCCGGTGAACATCCCGGGACCGACGAAATAGGCGCCGATCTGGAACAACGACTGCGAGCGGATCGCGAGGATCTTGCCGTCCTCGTCGAGCGCCAGCTCGCCGTAGCTCACGAGATCGCGGCCGGTATGGTCGGTCATCATGCTCTCGGACCGCGTCGCGACCCACTTCACCGGCCGCCGAAGCTTGCTCGACGCCCAGAGCACCAGCACGTCATCGGGAAACGATCCGCCCTTCAGGCCGAAGCCGCCGCCCACGTCGGGCGCGACCACGCGAACCTGATTCTCGGCAACGTGCAGGAGCTGCGCCATTTCGGCGCGCACACCGTGCGGATTCTGCGACGACGTATAGAGGGTGTAGTGGTCCTCCGCCGCATTGTAGTCGCCGATCGCAGTGCGCGGCTCCATCGACACCGGCGTCAGCCGGTTGTTCTCCATGCGCAGCTTCGCGACGTGTTTCGCTTTTGCGAACGCCGCGTCGGTCGCCTTCTCGTCGCCGAACCCGAGCACGAAGGCCACGTTGCCGTTCGGATTGTCGTCCCACACCTTCGGCGCGCCGTCCTTCGCGGCGTCTTCCAGCAGCGCGACGGCGGGCAGCGTCTCGTAGTCGACCTCGATCATCTCGGCGGCGTCACGCGCCTGCGCCTGCGTCTCGGCAACGACGAACGCCACGCGGTCGCCGACGAAGCGAACCTTCTCGGCCTGCAGGACTTGCTGGAAGATCCGATGTCCCTTTGGCGCGCCGAGGTCTTCCGGCATCATCGCGGCCGTGTATGCGCCGAGCTTGTCGGCCGCCGCATCGGCCCCGGTGAGAACCAGCAGCACGCCAGGCGCGGCCTTCGCCTTCGACACGTCGATCTTCTTGATGCGCGCATGGGCGTGCGGGGAGAGCAGGGTCACGCCGTGCGCCATCCCGGGCAGCACGATGTCGTCGACATAGCGTCCCGCGCCCGTGATGAAGCGCTGGTCCTCGACGCGCCGCACCGCCTGCCCGATTCCGAACTTCGCCATTTTGGGTGTCCCGATTGATCTGCGCGTGACGATATGGCGGCAGCGGCTGCAGGGCAATCGGCTTAGGTGACGCGGCGAAATCCCTAGTCCGGATCGATCCGGTGCACCACGCACGGCCCACCCTGGGCCTTGAGCCCGTTGCACATCTCATTCGCACCAGCGAGATCGAATGGGCCGACCATGGCGCGATAGACGGTGCTGACCCCCGCGTCGGTCCGCATGATCACGCCCTGGCGATCCTTCAGCGCGGAAAACCGCGCTTTGATCTCATCGAAGCGATCCTGCGCGTCTTGCGAGGTGCGCTGCGCGGTGAGTTGCACGTAGTAGTGCCGCGGCGGTTCGGGCGCGGACGAATTGTCCGGCAGGATGCGGATCGTGCGCACGCCCTGCTTCGGCTCGCTTAATCCCGTCGTGGGCGGCCGCAGGCTCCAGTCGAGGCTGGGCGTGAGGAAAGACGAATCGAGCGCAGGCTGGGCCGGC
>DATEKY010000569.1:0-3930 GCA_035277225.1 Xanthobacteraceae bacterium | reverse complement strand
GAGAGCCGCAGGCTCCACCTCCCCCTGAAAGGGGGAGGTCGGCTCGCGCAGCGAGACGGGTGGGGGTCGGCTGATGCGCGCCATCTGCGCCATCCTGCTCCTGTTGCTCACGATCGCCGGTACCGCGCGTGCAGAGGTGGTCGCAGACCGACTTGTTCAAGTGCTCAATGATGCATGCGTGTCGCCGACGACGCCGGAAGGCATGATCGACGCCGGCAACAAGATCGCCGCGGCGGAAGGATGGCACCTGCTCCGCGCGCAGCCGGCGCCGATGCCGTTCATGCATAACGAGAACGGACCGAAGATGTCGTTCGAGACCGTCTGGGAATTCGGCCTGCCGGACGGAGCGAAGGGGGGCGTCTGGATTTCCATCCTGCGCCCGGAGAAGCCGGGTGTGAAACACAGTATGTGCACCGTTGAACATACCGCAGCCATTGAACCGGACATCCTGGAGCGCGCACTGGAGCAACGCCTCGGCGCGCTCATCGTCAGGGACACGAAGAAATGGAGCGGTTCACGCCACTGGTTCTTCACCGAAGAGCGACGGCGTGGAAATTGCGGCCGCATGATCGCGCTATTCGAGCGAAAGCCGCCGACGCTGATGTATGTCGACGGCGTCTATCCGAATGATGGCAACTGGATTGGGCCGTTAACCGCATCAACCTGCCGGTCTTAGAGAACCCTAGCAAGGCGACAATCATGTCCATCCTCGTCGACAAGAACACCAAGGTCATCTGCCAGGGCTTCACCGGCAAGAACGGCACCTTCCATTCGCAGGCCGCGATCGACTACGGCACCAAGATGGTCGGCGGCACGGCGCCCGGCAAAGGCGGCCAGACCCATCTCGGCCTGCCGGTGTTCGACACCGTTGCGGAAGCCAAGGAAAAGACCGGCTGCGACGCGAGCGTGATCTACGTGCCGCCGCCCGGCGCCGCGGATGCGATCGCGGAAGCGATCGACGCCGAGATCCCGCTGATCGTGTGCATCACCGAAGGCATCCCGGTCGCCGACATGGTGAAGGTGAAGCGCTCGCTCGCCGGCTCGAAGTCGCGCCTGATCGGCCCGAACTGTCCGGGCGTCATGACCGCCGGCGCGTGCAAGATCGGCATCATGCCGGGCAACATCTTCAAGACCGGCAAGGTCGGGATCGTGTCGCGCTCCGGCACGCTGACCTATGAGGCGGTGTTTCAGACCTCGCGCGAGGGGCTCGGGCAGACCACCGCGCTCGGCATCGGCGGCGATCCGGTGAAGGGCATGGACTTCATCGACGGGCTCGAACTGTTCCTCGCCGACAAGCAGACCGAAGCGATCGTGATGATCGGCGAGATTGGCGGCGCATCGGAAGAGAACGCTGCCCAATTCCTGATCGACGAGGCCAAGCGCGGACGCAAGAAGCCGATGGTCGGCTTCATCGCCGGCCGCACCGCCCCGCCCGGCCGCCGCATGGGGCACGCCGGCGCGATCATCTCGGGCGGCAAGGGCGACGCCGAGTCCAAGATCGCCGCCATGGAGGCCGCCGGGATCAAGGTGTCGCCTTCGCCGGCGCGAATCGGAAAAACCCTGGTCGACCTCCTCGCCGGCAAGTGACCAGAAAGCCACAGTCACCGGCAGTTTGGTTGGGTTGACGATTTGTTAACAACCAGCCCGCGCGTTAATCCTATAACTATCTGAATTTAAACAATTTTCTAGCGTCATTTTTTCCGCCCGCGGTTCCATTGACCGCCCCGTTCATCCGTCCGCGCACGCTGTGTCTTGTGGGTGACAGCCATCATCCGGACCGCCCGGTATGGTCGCGTCATGACTTGCCGCCGGACCTAAAGGTCCGTTCCACAGCCAGGCTTCGGAGACGAACAATGAAAAAAGCTCTTCTCGCCATCGCGCTCACCACCGCCTTCACCGGCTCCGCGCTTGCTGCCGACCTGGCCACGAAGGTCCGGCCGATGGCCCCGGCTCCGATCGCCCTGTACAGCTGGACCGGCTGCTATGTCGGCGCCGGCGGCGGCTACGGCATGTTCGATCAGCGTCACCGCACGGTCGATCCGCTCGGCGTGCCGGTCACCGCGGGTGAGACGGACACGGGGGGCAAGGGCTGGTTCGGGACCGTCCAGGTCGGTTGCGACTATCAGTTCGCGGACCGCTGGGTCATCGGCGCGTTCGCCGATTACGACTTCGGCAGCATCAAGGGCAATCTGCAGCCGACCGGCATCGCCGGCGCCGGTGGCCTCGGCATCTTCGGCGAAGAGAAGATGAAGAGCGCGTGGGCCGCAGGTGGCCGCGTCGGCTACCTCGTGTTCCCGAAGCTGCTCGCTTACGTCGGCGCCGGCTACACCGAGGCGCGCTTCGATGGCGTGGCCTTCAACAACCTGTTGAACAACGTTCCGACCGTCGTCAGCCTGGCGCCGCAGACCTACAAGGGCTGGTTCCTCGCCACCGGCTACGAGTACGGCATCGACTTCCTGCCGGGCCTGTTCTGGAAGACCGAGTATCGCTACTCGAGCTACGATCGCGAGCGGCCGTTGTTCACCGGCGTAGCGGTCCCCGGCGCCGCGCCCGCGCCCTTCTCCGAAGAGTCGCGCAAGGACGTGCAGACCATCCGCAGCGAGCTGGTCTATCGCTTCAACTTCGGTGGCGGCCCGGTCGTCGCCCGCTACTGATCCAGCGTTCCCGATCATGCGAAAGGCCCCGGCACTGCCGGGGCCTTTTTGCTTTGGGGCGCGGCCATAAGCATCGAATCACAATTCACTCCTTGTCTTTCAATTGCCACATCCGACGCTTAAATAGGGTACAACGCGCTCGCCCGCCGGGAACCGGGCAGATTCGCGGCCAATCGAGGCCTGTTTGCGGGGGTGCAACGCCTCCGAACCTTGGGATGCGGCAAATGTCTCGCCAGGACGCCAACGCGGCTTTCGCGCTTTCCTCCTTCCTCTACGGCGGCAACGCTGCCTACATCGAAGACCTCTACGCCCGCTACGAGAGCGACCCGAACTCGGTCGAGGCCGAGTGGCGCGACTTCTTCGGCAGCCTGAAAGACAACGGTGCCGACGTCGCCAGGAGCGCGCGCGGCGCCTCGTGGAAGACGCCGCAGGTCATCGATCGCACCGACACGCTCTCGGCGCTCGACGGGCAATGGGCCGAGGCCGAGAAGAAGATCGGCGACAAGGTGCGCGCGAAAGCGCAGGGCGTAGGCGTCGAATTGTCCCCGGCCGATGTGCAGCAGGCGACGCGCGATTCGGTTCGCGCGCTGATGCTGATCCGCGCCTATCGGATCCGCGGCCACTTCCACGCCAATCTCGATCCCCTTGGACTGGAGCCGCGCAAGGACGACGAGGAGCTCGATCCGCGCTCGTACGGATTCGGCGAGGCCGACCTCGACCGCAAGATCTTCCTCGACAAGGTGCTCGGGCTCGAGTTCGGCACCATGCGCGAGATCGTCGCGATCTGTCAGCGCACCTACTGCCAGACGCTCGGCGTCGAGTTCATGCACATCTCGAACGCCGACCAGAAGAGCTGGATCCAGGAACGGATCGAAGGCGCCGACAAGGAGATCACCTTCACGCGCGAGGGCAAGCGCGCGATCCTCAACAAGCTGATCGAGTCGGAAGGCTTCGAGAAATTCTGCGACACCAAGTTCACCGGCACCAAGCGCTTCGGTCTCGACGGCGGCGAGGCGCTGATCCCGGCGCTCGAACAGATCATCAAGCGCGGCGGCAATGAGGGCGTGAAGGAGATCGTGCTCGGCATGCCGCATCGCGGACGCCTGAACGTCCTCACGCAAGTCATGGGCAAGCCGCACCGCGCGCTGTTCCACGAGTTCAAGGGCGGCTCGGCCGCGCCCGACGACGTCGAAGGCTCGGGCGACGTGAAGTATCACCTCGGCGCCTCCTCGGACCGCGAGTTCGACGGCAACAAGGTGCATCTCTCGCTCACCGC
>DATEKY010000568.1:0-2423 GCA_035277225.1 Xanthobacteraceae bacterium | reverse complement strand
TGGCTGCCCGGCAACATGAGCCGCCCGCATTTCCATCCGAACGACCGCTTCTTCATGGTGCTCTCCGGAACCTGGTGGGTCGGCAACGGCGGCAAATTCGATCCCGAGGCGACCGTTCCGATGCCGGCCGGCACGCACGTGATCCATTGGGCCAAGGGCGTGCACTTCGACGGCGCCAAGACCGAGCCGGCGACGATCGTGGTGTGGGGCGAAGGGCCGGCGACGAGCACGCCGTTCGTCGCGGCGGAAGGGATGGAGAAGAAGCAGTAACCCTCCGTCCCTCATGGTGAGGAGCCTGCCGAAGCGACGGCGAAGGCAGGCGTCTCGAACCATGGCCCGAAGCGAGAGCGGTGCCCTTGGCCATCCTTCGAGGCCCGCCTTCGGCGGGCACCTCAGGATGAGGTTTGGCGTTACCGCCACATCGCGCGCATGCGCGCCGTCACATCGACCTTGCTCTGTGGCGTCGCGCTCGCCGCGCTCTGCGCAGCGTTCGGCCAGACCCGCTGTTCGAACAGCCGAGACACCGGCGTCGGGATGAAACGCGTGCGCAGCGCGTGCACGTAGCGGTCGCCGCGGTTCGCCTGATTGTGGGTGTAGAAGCGCTGCGGCACGATCACGTCGAGCTGGTCCTTTGCGCGCGTCAGCGCCACGTAAAGCAGCCGGCGTTCCTCCTCGATCTCGTCGGCATTGCCGGTCGCGAGATCGGACGGGATGCAGCCGTCGACCGCGTTGAGCACGAACACCGACTTCCACTCCTGCCCTTTGGCGGAATGAATCGTCGAGAGGATCAGGTAATCCTCATCGAGCAGCGGCGCGCCGGCTTCATCGCTCGTCGCCGAGGGCGGATCGAGCGTCAGGTCGGTCAGGAACTGTTCGCGCGACCGGTAGCTCGCCGCGATCTGCTCAAGCTGCGCGAGGTCCGCTGCGCGCACCGCCGCATCGTCGTGCAACCGCTCGAGATGCGGCTGGTACCAGCGCCGCACCTGTTCCAGTTCGGCCGGCCATGCCGATGCGCGGCGAAACAGCGCGTCGAACAGCGCCGCAAAGCTTTGCCATTCGGCGCCGGCGCGCGGCGGCGCGTATGTGACCAGCATCGCGGCCGGATCGGGCGCGGCGAGACGATCGAGAATGCGCGCCGCGCTCGCCGGCCCGATGCCGGGCACAAGCTGCGTGACGCGAAAGCCCGCGACGCGATCGCGCGGATTCTCGGCGAAACGCAATGCCGCCAACACGTCCTTCACGTGCGCGGCTTCGAGGAACTTCAGCCCGCCGAACTTCACGAACGGAATGTTGCGCCGGGTGAGCTCGAACTCGAGCGTGTCGGAATGATGCGAGGTGCGGAACAGCACCGCCTGCTGCTTCAGCGGCAGGCCCGCCTCGCGGTTCTCCAGCACGCGGGAGACCACGTAGCGCGCCTGGTCGGACTCGTCGCGCACCGCGATCAGCAGCGGGCGCGATGACGCTTCGCGATCCGAGCGCAGATTTTTGGTGAAGCGCTCGGCCGCCAACGCAATGACCGCGTTCGACGCCGCGAGGATCGGCTGGGTCGAGCGGTAGTTCTGCTCCAGCGTGACGATGCGCGCCTTCGGCGTGAAATGTCCGGGGAAGTCTAGGATGTTGCGCACCGTCGCGGCACGGAACGAGTAGATCGATTGCGCATCGTCGCCGACCACGGTCAGCCCGCGCCCGTCCGGCTTGAGCGCCAGCAGGATCGAGGCCTGCAGCCGGTTGGTGTCCTGATATTCGTCCACCAGAACATGGTCGAAGCGCGCGCCGATCTCGACGGCGAAATCGCGCTCGGCCAACATGTGCGCGAGGTAGAGCAGCAGGTCGTCGTAATCGAGCACGTTCTGATGCTGCTTCGCCTCGACGTAGCCGGCGAACAGTTTCTTCAGCTCGGCCGCCCAGTTGGCGCACCACGGAAACGCGCGGCCGAGCACCTGTTCGAGCGGCGTCTCGCTGTTCACCGCGCGCGAATAGATCGCCAGGCACGTGCCCTTGGTCGGGAAACGGCTCTCGGTGCGCGACAGATCGAGCTCGTGACGCACCAGGTTCATCAGATCGGCCGCATCCTCGCGGTCGTGGATGGTGAAGGCGCGGTCGAGCCCGATGCGCTCGGCATACTCGCGCAACAGCCGCGCGCCGATCGCGTGGAACGTGCCGGCCCAGGCGAGGGAGGCGGCCGCGTTGGCGCCGCTCGCGCGATTCAAGATGCGCTCGGCGCGCCGCTCCATCTCGGCGGCGGCGCGGCGCGAGAACGTCAGCAGCAATATCCGGTGCGGGTCGGCGCCGTTCATCACCAGATGGGCGACCCGATGCGCCAGGGTGTCGGTCTTGCCCGAGCCCGCGCCGGCGATGATCAGCAGCGGCCGCGGGTCGGCGGCCGACACGCCGTGCTCGACCGCCGCGCGCTGGTCCGGATT
>DATEKY010000567.1:0-4743 GCA_035277225.1 Xanthobacteraceae bacterium | reverse complement strand
TTCGGTGTCGGCGATCTCGCCGCGCTGGATGCCGACGAGCTTGGCCCGCAACGCGGCCGTGATCGGGCCGCCCGCGCCGTCGCCGATCACGATGTCGCCGCTCGTGCTCTTGATCTTGCCGATCGCCGAGATGACCGCGGCCGTCCCGCAGGCGAAGGCCTCGCGCAGCTTGCCGCTGGCCGCGTCCGCGCGCCACTGCTCGATGCTGTAGCGCTCCTCGCGGACCGTGCGGCCTTCCTTGCGGGCGAGGGTGATGATCGCGTCGCGGGTGATGCCGGGCAGGATCGTGCCGCTCAGCGGTGGTGTGGTCATCGAGCCGTCGTCGAAGACGAAGAACACATTCATGCCGCCGAGTTCTTCGACCCAGCGATGCTGAGCGGCATCGAGGAACACGACCTGGTCGCAGCCCTGCTCGATCGCCTCGGACTGGGCAAGGAGGCTGGCGGCATAATTGCCGCCGCATTTGGCTGCACCGGTGCCGCCCTCGGCCGCACGCGTGTAGCGATCGCTCAGCCAAACGGTGACGGCCTTCGCGCCGCCCTTGAAATACGAGCCGACCGAGCTGGCGATCAGTAGGAAGAGACATTCATGGGCCGGGCGGACCCCGAGAAAGGCCTCGGTCGCGAACATGAAGGGACGCAGATAGAGGCTGCCTTCGCCGCCCGGGATCCAGGCGCGGTCGATCTTCACCAGCTCTTCGATCGCCTGCAGGAACACGGCCTCCGGCAGCTCCGGCAGGGCCATGCGCACGGCGGAGGCCTGGAAGCGCCGCGCATTCTGGTCCGCCCGGAACAGCGCAATGCTGCCGTCGCTGCGGGTATACGCCTTGAGGCCTTCGAAGATCTCCTGGCCGTAGTGCAGCACTGCGGCGGCGGGATCGAGCGTGATCGGCTCGCGGGCCGCGACCTGCGCATCGTGCCAGCCGCGGTCCTTGGTCCAGCGGATGGTCACCATGTGGTCGGTGAAGACCCGGCCGAATCCCGGATCCTTCAGCAACTCGGCGCGGGCATCGGCCGCGACCGGCTTGCTCGTGGGTTTTCGCGAAAACGCGATCGTCTCGAACTTCTGAGGGGCGTTCATCGCCGTAATCCTGTTTCCGTCCCATGGGCCGGCGTTTTGCTTCGCCGGGTGCCTCTGGGCTATTGTTAGCGCGTCCGGCGCATTTGCGCTTGCCGAACTGAGGGTTCAGACCGCCACGGGTCTCCGGCGCACGATCATTTCGTTTGCATGGCCTGTGGAGTAACAATCAAACAGAAATATGTCAACATGGCTGACATAATTTTTTCCGCGCAAACCGGCGTTTCTTCGCCGCAGGGGTCTGCCGCGGCCCCCGCCGAAAGCGAGCCGATCTGGGACCTGATCGAGCTTTTGTTCTTTGCCTACAGGGATTTCGTGTCAGATCCGGATCACGTGCTGGAGAAATTCAGCTTCGGCCGGGCGCACCATCGGGTGCTGCATTTCGTCAATCGCAACCCGGGCATGAAAGTCGCCGACCTGCTGGATACGCTGCGCATCACCAAGCAGTCGCTCGGCCGCGTGCTGAAGCAGCTCGTCGACGAGGGCTACGTGCTCCAGAAGGAGGGCCCGGACGACCGCCGCCATCGCCTCCTTTTCGTCACCCCGAAAGGCGAGCAGCTTGCCATGAAGCTCGCCGGACTGCAGACCGAGCGCATCGCGCGCGCGCTTTCAAGCCTCGGTCCGAACGCGCATCAGTCGGCGCGCGATTTCCTCGCCGCCATGATCGACCCGGACGGCCGCGACGACGTGCTGCGCTTCATCGCCGGGGCGGATCGGGCGCGAAAGCGCTGAAGGAGGCACGATGGCGGAGCCCGCGCTCGCGCTGCCCGACGACGCGCCGCATCTGCTGGTGGTCGACGACGACCGCCGCATCCGCGATCTGCTGTCGCGCTTTCTCCATGCGGAAGGCTATCGCGTCACGACGGCGAACAACGCGGCCGATGCGCGGGCCAAGCTCGAAAGCCTCTCGTTCGATCTGCTCGTGCTCGACGTGATGATGCCGGGCGAGACCGGGTTCCAGCTCGCCAAGGCGCTGCGCGAGAACTCGGCCGTGCCGATCCTGATGCTGACCGCCAAGGCGGAGGTCGACAGCCGCATCATCGGACTGGAGCTCGGCGCCGACGACTACGTGCCGAAACCGTTCGAGCCGCGCGAGCTCTCGCTGCGCATCGCCAATATCCTGAAGCGCACCATTCCGGCGCCGGCGCCGGCGATCGAGTCGGTGCGCTTCGGCGATTTCGTGTTTCATCTCGGCCGCGGCGAGCTCAAGCGCGGTGACGAGGTGGTGCATCTCACCGACCGCGAGCGCGACATGCTGCGTGTGCTGTCGGTCGCGCCGGGCGAGACCGTGCCGCGCATGGCGCTGGCCGGAAACGGCGGCGGCGCCAACGAGCGCGCGGTCGACGTGCAGGTGAACCGGCTGCGGCGCAAGATCGAGCGCGATCCAGCCAATCCGCTGTTCGTACAAACCGTGCGCGGCATCGGCTACCGGCTGGTGGTCGTGCCATGACGACGCTCGACGCCGGCCTTGCCACGCTGCGCTCCGCGGCCGGGCATGTGTCGGCGGCGTGGGACGCCTTCGCGCGCTGGCTGAAGAGCATGATGCCGACCGGCCTCTACGGCCGCGCGCTGCTCATTATCATCGTGCCGATGGTCGTCCTGCAGTCGGTCGTCGCGTTCGTGTTCATGGAGCGGCATTGGAACACGGTGACGCGGCGGTTGTCGGCGGCGGTGACGCAGGATATCGCGGCGCTGATCGACATTTATGGAAGCTACCCGCAGGATGCCGACCGCCTCACCATCCGGCGCATCGCGGTGCAGCGGCTTGGCCTGTCGGTCGATTTCCTGCCCGAGACCGAATTGCCGCCAGTTGGGCCGAAGCCGTTCTTCTCGCTGCTCGATCAGGCGCTGTCACAGGAGATCAGCGCGCGCATCCGCCGCCCGTTCTGGATCGACACGGTCGGGCGCTCGAACCTGGTGGAGATCCGCATCCGCCTCGACGACACCGTGATGCGCGTGTTTGCGCAGCGCAGCGCCGCCTATGCGTCGAACTCGGAGATCTTTTTGCTGTGGATGGTCGGCACCTCGCTGGTGCTGCTCGCGGTCGCGATCATCTTCCTGCGCAACCAGATCAAGCCGATCCTGCGGCTCGCGGACGCCGCCGAAAGCTTCGGCAAGGGGCGCGAGGTGCCGGGCTTCAAGCCGCGCGGCGCGCGTGAGGTGCGCCGCGCCGCGCTGGCCTTCATCGAGATGAAGCGGCGCGTTGAGCGCACCATGGAGACGCGCACCACGATGCTGGCCGGCGTGTCGCACGACCTGCGCACGATCCTGACCCGCTTCAAGCTCGAACTGGCGCTGCTCAAGAGCGGCCCGGAAATCGACGCGATGAAGAAGGACGTCGACGAGATGGGCCGCATGCTCGAGGCCTATCTGGCGTTCGCCAAGGGGGACTCGGGCGAGCAGCCGGCGCCGACCGACATGGGCGCCTTCCTCGACGAACTGAAGGCCGACGCGGAGCGCAACGGCCACAAGACGGCCGTCGCGTTCTACGGTCATCCGGTGGTGACGGTGCGGCCGGCCGCGTTCCGCCGCTGCCTCGGCAATCTGGTGTCGAACGCGGCGCGCTTCGCCAAGGAGATCTCGATCACCGGCCACCGCGATCACCGCTGGCTCACCGTCACGGTGGATGACGACGGGCCGGGCATTCCGCAGGACATGCGCGAGGAAGTGTTCCGCCCGTTCCTGCGCCTCGACGACGCGCGCAACGTGGACGAGGGCGGCACTGGACTCGGGCTCGCGATCGCGCGCGACATCGCGCGCTCGCATGGGGGCGATATCGCGCTCGGCGACAGCCCGATGGGCGGGCTGCGGGCGACGGTCAGGGTGCCGGTGTAATCCTGGCGCTAAGCCGCAGCCGGCTCTTCGTCCTCGTCGCGCGCGCGGCGGCGCCGGCGCAGACAGCGGCCGGGCGAGAAGCGGCACAGGTCGTCGAGCATGCCCGACCAGCGTTGGCCCCGCGCAAGCGCGCGGTCGAGCGCCGCGAGCGTGCGCGCCGACCCTTCGTCTTCATCGTCGACCCAGGTGCGCAACACCGAGGCGAACAGCGCCGCGAGACCCTGCGCGCGGATCATGCCGCGCGGACCGGCGGCGTCGATGCCGGCCGCAGTCATCATCCAGGTCTGCGAGCGCACCGCGAGGCCGTTGAGCGCAAACGCGAGGCCCGGATTGCACGAGGCGGATTTCATCAGCGAGCGCGTCGCCTCGCGATAGGGCGCCATCGCCTCGATACGCCGCATCAGCACGTCGAACAGCCGCTCGCGCGGCGGCTCGTCGGCCATGTCGGCTTCCTCGCCCGCGAGCACCTTGCGGTCGAGTTCCTTCATGTGCGCGGCGAGGATCGACAAGGTCGAGCCGAACTCCGCGCGGGCGGCAGCAAGCGACACGCCGGCTCGTGCCGAAATGTCGCCGAATCCGATCTGCTCGAACCGCTTCTCGGCGAGCAATGCCATCAAGGCGGCGATGATCTTCTCGCGGTCGGTGCCGCTCGGTGGCGGCGGGGCGGGCGCGCGTGCGGTCTTGGAACGGGGCGGCTTGCGGGCCATGACGGCCTCCTGTCGTTGCCTTTTGTGGATAATAGGGACGCAATCAGGCCCGTTCCAAGGCAGCTAGCCGGCGAGTTCCCGCGACCTTTTCGTCGCAGCCGCGACCGCCTTTTCCATCAGCGGA
>DATEKY010000566.1:0-5195 GCA_035277225.1 Xanthobacteraceae bacterium | reverse complement strand
GCGTGCCAGGACCGATGATCAGTTGCGCGACGTCGTCGGACGGCTGTGGTCGATGGCGGTGACCATCGAGGACGGCATGCTGTCCGACGCCGAGGCGGCGCTGCGCGCCGCGCAGGAAGCGCTGCGTCAGGCGCTCGAGCGGGGCGCGACGGATGAGGAAATCAAGAAGCTGACCGACCAGCTGCGCGCCGCGCTCGATCGCTTCATGCAGGCGCTCGCCGAGCAGATGCGCCGCAATCCGCAGCAGCTCGCCCGTCCGCTCGATCCGAACACCCGCATGCTGCGGCAGCAGGATCTCAAGAGCATGATCGACCGCATGGAGCAGCTCGCGCGCTCCGGTGCGAAGGATGCGGCGAAGAAGCTGCTCGAAGAGCTGCAGCAGATGCTCGAGAACCTGCAGATGGCCCAGCCGGGCCAGCCGGGCGACGACATGGACGACGACATGATGTCGGCGCTCGACGAGCTCGGCAACATGATCCGCGAGCAGCAGAACCTGCGCGACAAGACGTTCCGGCAGGGCCAAGAGCAGCGGCGCAACCAGCAGCAGCAGCGCGGCCAGCGCGGCCAGCAGGGTCAACAGGGCCAGCAGGGCGATCCGAGCCAGTTCGGCGAGTTGCGGCAGAACCAGCAGGCGCTGCGCGAGCAGCTCAAGAAGCTCTTGGAAGAGATGCGCAAGCGCGGCCAGGCCGGTCAGCAGGGACAGCAAGGCCAGCAGGGCCAGGGTCAAGGGCAGGATCCGGGCGAAGGTCTCGGGCAGGCGGACGGCGCGATGGGCGATGCCGAGGGCCAGCTCGGGCAGGGCAACGCCGACGGTGCGGTGGATTCGCAAGGACGCGCGCTCGAAGCGCTGCGGCGCGGTGCGCAGAGCCTCGCACAGCAGATGCAGCAGGGGCAGGGCCAAGGTCAGGGTCCGGGCAACCCGGGCCGCACCGGGCAGGCGCGCGCGAACAACGACACCGATCCGCTCGGCCGCCCGCTGCGCGGGCGCGAATACGGCGACGATGTCACCGTGAAAGTGCCGGGCGAGATCGACGTGCAGCGCGCACGCCGCATCCTGGAAGAACTGCGCAAGCGTCTTTCCGACCCGCTGCGGCCGCAGCTCGAGCTCGACTATATCGAGCGGCTGCTGAAGGATTTTTGATCAGCGCGTATCTGCCGTAGGGTGGGCAAAGTCGCCGAAGGCGACGTGCCCACAATGCATGCGGACGTGGGCACGCGCATCGCCGCTGACGCGGCGCTTCGCTTTGCCCACCCTACGATTTCCGTGACGCCAGCGCGTCCGCCACCGCCGCCTTGATCTCGGCGAGCGTGAACGGTTTCAGCACCACGTCGTGGATCAGCGCATCGAGATTGGCGGCGCGCTCGCGCTGGTCGGCGTAGGCGGTCATCAGCAGGATGATGATCTTCGGATGATCGCGCGCGACGCTGAGCGCGAGCGCGATGCCGTCCATCAGCGGCATCCGGATGTCGGTGAGCAGCAGGTCGAAGCGGCCGCCTTCGCGCGTCACGATGTCGAGCGCGTCCGCGCCGTCCACAGCGGTGACGACCTCATGGCCGGAATCGCCCAGCGCGCGCGCGGTCAGCATGCGCAACGGCTCCTCGTCTTCGGCGATGAGGATGCGAGCCATAATAAGTTAGATCTTCTCGACCACGCCGACGAACGGCAATTGCCGGAACGCGTGCGCGACGTCCATGCCGTAGCCGACCACGAACAGGTCCGGGCAGACGAAGCCGACGAAGTCCGCGTTGAGCGACACCGCGCGCTTGCCGGGTTTTTCCAGCAGCACGCAGGTGAGCACGCGTCTGGCGCCGCGCGCGGCAAACAGGTCCTTGGCGTAGGCGAGCGTGCGGCCGGATTCGAGAATGTCGTCGATCAGCAGCACGTCGCGGCCGCGCATCTCGCTCTCGACGTCGTGCAGCACCCTCACGGTGCCGGACGAGACCGTGCCGTCGCGATAGCTCGACAGCGAGATGAATTCGACTTCCGGCGCAAGCCCCACGTCGTGCAACGCGCGGATCAGGTCGGCCGCGAAGATGAAACTGCCCTTGAGAACCGCGACGACAAGGAGGTTTTCCGGCGCCGCCGCCTTCACCTCTTTCGCCAATGCGTGATTGCGCGCCGCGATCATCTCGGCGTCGAACAGCACGCGGATCCTCGTGTCGGCCGAAACGCTCACACAGTCCTCACGAGCCGAGGCCGGCGTCGCGCCGGCTGAAGAAGCGGACGATCACGTCGCGGCCGTCCGGCGGCGGCGACGCGAGACGGCTGCGGAACGGCAGGCCGTCGCCCGATCCTAGCATCGTTTGGGTCGGCAGCGAGGTCCAGGCATAGACCTCGTGCCCGGTGGCGCTGCGTAAGGCGAGGCGCAGGCGCGGCACCTCGAGCGCCTTCGGCGTCAGGTTCACGATCGTGCCTTCGACCACCAGCACCATTGCGCCGTCGACGAACTCGCTGCGGCTCTTCACGTCCATGAAGGTAAGCCCGCGCAGATTGACCGGCATGCCGATCAGGGCGAACAGCGATGCGGTCTGCGGGAACTGGCGCACCAGCGCGACACGCCATTGCAGCGCGCCGAGTACGATCAGCAGCAGCACGGTGATCAGGACCGGCATGCTGGCGATCCGACGCAACGCACCGCGTTTCTGCTTGCGCTCGGAATATTTCTGGCGGGCGCGCCGTGCCGCGATGGTCTCGATATTCTCGGGCTCGCCGGGCTCGAATTTCGCGGTTTCGCCAAGGTGGTCCTGCGGTGCGAGCGGCGGCGCGTCGATGACCGGCGCCTCCGACTTCGCATCTGTTGGCGCGAAGGTCTCGACCGCGAAATTGGCGGCCGCATCGGCGGCAAAATCGTCCTTCGCGAACGGCGGCGGCGCGGGGGGCGGAGGACGAGACACGGCCGCAGCCGCGGCCGGGACGAGCGCCGTCTCGCTCTCCATGATCGCGCTGTCGGGTGTCGCGAACCAGGTGTTCTTGCAACTCGCGCAACGCACGGTGCGGCCGGCCTCGCCGAGCGCGGCAAGCTTGATCTGATAGGCGGTCGTGCAGGTCGGGCAGACGATCAGCATCATGCGGCCGGGGAAAAAGATGAAAACAACCCCTAGCATCGTCTCGTTAACGAATCGGAAACCATAAAAATCCACGCTCTGTCCGTGACTTAGCCATTATCCTGCCCGACATCGTTAATGCCTTCTTAATTCCGGATGCATGACAAGACGGTGCCGGGTAGGACTTCTCCCGGGACCGATTCGGAGGATCGAGTGGTCCGCTTCGAGAATGTCGGCTTGCGCTACAGCCTCGGCCCGGAAGTCCTCCGCGACGTGAGCTTCGAGCTTGCGCCGCGCTCGTTCCAGTTCCTCACCGGCGCGTCGGGCGCGGGCAAGTCGTCGCTGCTGCGCATGCTGTTCCTCGGGCTGCGGCCGACGCGCGGCCTGATCAATCTGTTCGGCCACGATGTCGCGACCTTGTCGCCGGATGCGCTGGCGACGTTGCGGCGGCGCATCGGCGTCGTGTTCCAGGATTTCCGTCTGCTCGATCATCTGACCACGTACGAGAACGTCGCGCTGCCGCTACGCGTGATCGGGCGCGAGGAATCGAGCTACCGCAACGAGGTGGTCGAGCTGTTGAACTGGGTCGGGCTCGGCGACCGCATGGCGGCGCTGCCGCCGATCCTCTCGGGCGGGGAGAAACAGCGCGCCGCGATCGCGCGGGCGGTGATCGCGCAGCCGTCGCTGCTGCTCGCCGACGAGCCGACCGGCAACGTCGATCCCAATCTGGGGCGCCGGCTGCTGCGCCTGCTGGTCGAGCTGAACAAGTCGGGCACGTCGGTGGTGATCGCGACACATGACATCGCCCTGATGGATCTTTACGACGCGCCGCGGCTGGTCCTGCATGAGGGCCGGCTGCAGGTTTACGCGTGAGAGCGACGATGGCGGCGCAGGCCGAATACGACGAAGAGGAGCCGCTGGCCCGCACCGAGGCGGAGGCCGACGCCGAGGATGTGTTGCCGCGCGGCGAAGCCTCGATCGTTCCGGCCGATTCCATCTCGGGCCGCGCGCTGCTCGCCGTTATCGCCATCATGACGTTCCTCGCGGCGCTCACGCTCGGCGCGGTGGTGCTGGTGCGCTCGGCGGCGGGAGATTGGCAGGCCGCAGTCGCGCGCGAGGTCACGATCCAGATCCGCCCCGCCGAGCAGCGCAATGTCGAGGCGGACGTGCAGCGCGCCATGGCGATTGCGCAGGGTGCCCCCGGCATCGTCTTCGCGCGTCCATACAGCCGGCAAGAGTCCGCCGCGCTGCTCGAGCCGTGGCTCGGCAGCGGGCTCGATCTCGGCGAGCTGCCGGTGCCGCGCATCATCGTGCTGAAGGTGGATGCGGCGACGCCGCCGGACTTGGCGAAGCTGCGCCAGCAGCTTGCCGAAATCCCCGGCGCCACGCTCGACGATCATCGCGGCTATATCGGCCGCATGAGCGCGATCGCGCGCAGCGCGGTCGCGGCGGGCCTCGCCGTGCTCGCGCTGGTGCTCGCCGCCGCGATGATGTCGGTGATGTTCGCGACGCGCGGCGCGATGGCGGCGAACCGCCAGATCATCGAGGTGCTGCATATCATCGGCGCCAAGGACGGATTCGTCGCGGCCGAATTCCAGCGCCACTTCCTGCTGCTCGGGCTGAAGGGCGGCGCGCTCGGCGGCGGCATCGCCATGGTGCTGTTCGCGCTCGTCGGCCTGACGTCGAACTGGTTCGGCGGCACCGGCGAGCCGGTCGGACTGATCGGCAATCTGTCGCTCGGCGCGCAAGGCTATGGCGCGATGCTCGGCCTGATCGTGCTGATGGGGGCGGTGACGGCCGGCGTGTCGCGCTTTACCGTCACCCGCACGCTGAAGGAAATGGAATGAGGGCGCATCGCCACGCGGCGGCGGCGGCGCTATGATGCCGCCCATGGAAGCGCCGGAACACGCGCGCGAGCCGGCCGCGCCGATATGGCGCTGGCTGCGCTGGACCTTGCGCGCCGCGATGTTCGCCTGCGTGGCGTGCGCGGCGCTGATCTGCGGCGGTTTCGTCTGGTTCATCTATCACGTGCCGGCCGAGGAGGTGGCGCTCACGCGCAATGCCGACGGCATCGTGGTGCTGACCGGCGGCGCATCGCGCATCGCGGACGCGATCGAGCTGCTCGCCGCCGGGCGCGGCAAGCGCCTGCT
>DATEKY010000565.1:0-17967 GCA_035277225.1 Xanthobacteraceae bacterium | reverse complement strand
CGACTTTTTGAATCGGATTGGCGAAAGAGTTGAGCCCTGCGCGAGGCGTTGGCCACAACGCTGCGGCGCTAGCGTCCCCCGCAGTCGCGCCAGTGATCATTCGCCACGTGAGAGCGGGTACGGAGAGAGTGGGATTCGTCCGCCTTCGCGCTCCGCGCTTCGGCGCGATCTCATCCCGCGGCGGAGCCATCGCGCCATAGCTCGCGCGCGATGACTCGCGAGCGGAGGCGGATGGCGGAGAGAGTGGGATTCGAACCCACGGTAGAGTTTCCCCTACACACGCTTTCCAAGCGTGCTCCTTAAACCACTCGGACATCTCTCCCTTCGACTCGCTGCGCTCGCTCAGGGCATTCTCCCTGGCGGTGGCTCGCCATGAGTCGAATGGCGGAGAGAGAGGGATTCGAACCCTCGGTAGAGTTTCCCCTACACACGCTTTCCAAGCGTGCTCCTTCAACCACTCGGACATCTCTCCGTGTTTTTAGAATCAGCAGTTTACAGGCTAGTGGCTGAGCCGGCAAACCAGAATTGTGTAACGAATTGTGTAAGACCCCTTAATGTGCAGCGATCACTTACGGCCACGCTGACCCTCGGAACCCGCACGCGGCGGACGAGCGCTTCCAGTATAAGCCGCAGGGCGCTGAACAACACCCCAGAGCTTCTATTCAGCGGGCGAAGGACGTTGTTCGCGATCCGAGAGCTATTCGCGACTCCCTGGTCCCCAAGCCAAGCATCGCGCGCGCGAAAGTAAACGGGGCGGTGGGTCGGCGCACTGGACGATTTCCGTGGCTGGCTAATCCGTGTGGCGGTTTGCGGAACGGAATCCGCCTCTCGGATGTTGGGGACAGTCTCGAGTGCCGAACGGCGTCGTGGGCGGGCAGTCCTTGAGCGTCAGTCGCGAGGGTTGGTTGCGGCTCGCAGTCGAGCAATCGCCGCTTTCAGGTCAACGAGGCAGCAGCTCCCACGCGGATTGCGGACGTCGCACGCACACCTCCCTGAGCGGACGTGTTCTTTCACTCGGTCCATTGCGTTCGATGTGCCGGTGGCGGCAATCTCTGCCGCGATCGTCTGTTCGTTCTCCCCGAAGCAATAGCATAAGAGCCGGCTGCCCGCAGGCTCCTTCTGCCAGACGGTGGTGCGAAGGTCGTCCTTCGAATAGCAGTCACCCTGTTCCGAGAAATACACAACGGTGCAGGCAGGCTCTGGACAGAAATAGTAGGTCCTTGGCGTGAGTCGCCGCAGGCTGCTCTCTCTCAGAATCGCTTTTACCGTCTGCAGTCGAACACGCGTTCCCGTAGTTCCAGTGACCGGGCACGCTGCCTGACGAGGTGTTCGGTCGTTCGTGTCGCAGCAATCAGAGCCAACGCTCATGATGTTCCACTTTACCGCACCACGATGGTGGCGTGCCGCATGTTCATGCCGCACGCGAAGGCGATCTCTCCAGACCTCTGTGGCGCGTGAACCCGATCGCCAAGGCGCAGTCGATCAGCGTCCACTCAATCTCAGCGCTCGAGCGACGCCATTGCTCGACGCAGGCGTTGATCGGCCTCACGGGCGACACCCTGCAGCTCGGCGTTCTCGCCGACGATGCCGAGCGCTGCAATGGGCGCCATCGCGGCCACCGTGCTTCGACCGGGTTCGGTTTCGTACACAATCACATTGCACGGTAGCAGCAGCCCAATTTCCAGTTCCGCATGCAGCGCCCGATCTGCGAGAGGCGGATTGCATGCACCGAGGATGACGTATTTGCGAAACTCTCGATCGAGCTTCTGTTTAAGCGTCTGCTTCACGTCGATCGTCGTCAAGACTCCAAAGCCTTCCGCTTTCAGCGCTTCAGATGCTCGCTCGACCGCCTGTTCGTACGCGAGCGGAACTACCACCCGCAACCCGTAACGAGTCTCTTCCATGAGTTCCTCCACTGCACATCCGAACCGCGATGGCTACAGTTTCCTGGTCGTTCAGCCTGAGCGGCCGGGGATGGCGTTGAATCTGCCTCCGAACCAACTCCCTAAACCAATTACGCGATAGTCCCGCATCATCTCCGTGTCTTCGTGCTCGAGATTGTGGGCAGTGACACGCGAAGAGCCGGAAGCCCCGTGGCGGTTGCTCCCGTTAACGACAGTGACCGCAGCTCGGACTAACGGCCGTCGATCTGCATTAGGCAAGAGCTGTGCCCCAGGGTTCTGCGTGAGTCACTGAATCTCGCCGCACTCGTACTAGCGGATATTTCGCTTGGTTGCGGAATAGTCCCCATCATTCGCCGTCGATGGCTTCCAGATAGCAACGCTCCGAGAGGACGCCGGATTAGATAAGCCGCTACATGCGCAACATTCGCAGGCCACTGCCGATCACCACGAACTCGCTGAGTTCGTGACCCAGGACCGCGATCGGCAGATTGAATGCCCCAAGCAGCGCACCCACCACGAGTACGCTGATCACGAGGATGGACAGCGCAAGATTCTGGCGCACGACACGCTGACTGCGTTGGGCGAGACGCAGCGCATAGGCGAGCCGCTCGAGATCGTCCGCCATGAGCGCGACATCGGCCGTCTCGAGGGCCACATCGGTCCCTGCGACGCCCATCGCCACACCCACCGTCGCCGCCGCCATCGCTGGCGCATCGTTCACCCCATCACCGATCATGGCCACGTGGCCGCGTGCTTTCGTCAGCTCCCGCACTCTGGCGGCCTTGTCCTCGGGTTTCAGGTCGGCAAACACCTCGTCGACGCCGGCCTCCGCCGCGAGCGCATGGGCCGTCCGTGGATTGTCTCCCGTCAACATCACGACGTGTTGGACGCCAGCGGCGCGGAGTGCCTCGATGGCGCGACGTGCGTTCGGCCGCAGATTGTCGCGGACCGCGATGGCCGCGTACACGCGACGCTCGTCGCCGACTACGATCACGGTGTTGCCCTGCTCCTGGAGGCGGGTGATCGCTCCGGCAAATGCGTCGAGCGGCGCACCGAGCCGACCCGCAAATAGCTCCGGGCTGCCGACGTACACCACGTGATCTCCCACGCGTGCCGATGCCCCAGCGCCCGTGATCGACTGGAACGCAGTCGAGTCCGGCACGGACAAACCGCGCATGCTCGCATAGGCCGCGATGGCGCGTGCAAGTGGATGCTGACTCCTCCGCTCGACCGCCGCGGCGAGCGCGATCGCCTCGTCCACCGTTGGGCCGGCCGCGCCTGGGTGCGGCACCACCGTGGTGACTTCCGGCTCTCCCCGCGTCAGCGTCCCCGTCTTGTCGAGCGCGACAATCCGAACCTTCGCCAACTCCTCGACGTACACCCCCCCTTTAATCAACACACCCGTGCGGGCGCCGGTCCCCAGCGTCGCCACGAGCGTGATTGGAATGGAGATCACCAGGGCGCACGGCGCCGCCGCCACCACGAACACGGTCGCACGTTCCACCCACTCCACCCACGATCCGGTGACCGCGCCCGGGATGATCGCGAACAGTATGCCGGCGAGCAGCACGGCCGGACTGTAGCGTGCGCCAAAGCGCTCGATAAAGCGCTGGCTTCGGCCTTTCTGTTCCTGGGCCTCCTCGACCATGTGGATGATGCGGGAGACCGTGTTATCCGCAAACGTCCGCGTGGCCTTGACCTCGAGTGCGCCTTCCTCGTTGAGGCTCCCGGCAAAGACCGGATCGCCAATGTGCTTGTAGACAGGTACGCTTTCGCCCGTGACCGGCGCCTGATTCACAGTGGATTCGCCCGCCACGACCTCGCCATCGGTCGCCATCGACTGCCCAGGCTTGACGATAAACACGTCACCGACGGAAAGCGCTTCGACCGGGATCGTCTCCTCACCGCCGTTGCGGCGAACGAGTGCGCTCTTGGGGGTCAAATCCATCAGCGCCCGGATAGCAGACCGCGTCTTCTCCTCGGTGTAGCCTTCAGCGGCCTCTGAGATCGAGTAGAGAAACGCCAGCATTGCACCTTCCGCCGCTTGACCCATGACGATCGCGACCACCGCCGCGGTCGACATGAGCAACTCAATCCCGACGCGGCGTTCGTAGATCAGGTCCTGAAGCGCTTCACGCCCGAAGTAGTACGCACCGCTGACAGCGGATACGAGGTACAGCCCGAAGTGAACCCAGCCAGGAAAGTGCGCCAGACCGACAAGCCACCCGATGAGCAACAGCAGACCGGAGGCGACCGACGCTAGAACCTTGGAGTTTCGCCATGGCGGTGGCGGGCCGGCGGGGCGACCTTCCTGCCGCGCAAACCCCATGGCCTGCAGACGGCCCTCGATCGCCTCGCGATTGGTGGTATCCGCATCGTATGTGACGTGCAGTCGTGCCGTCTTCGGCCACACGCGAACGTCAATGATCCCCGGCTCTCCATGGAGGCCGCGCGTGATCGCCCCGGCTTCGCCGTCGCAATCGAGGTTGGTGACACGGAGATCGATCTGCTCAGCCTTCATCAGTGCTCCGGTCTACGCGGATGCAGAGGCCAGCGGGATAACCGCTCGGTACTTGCCGCCAGGAGATTGCGCCGGCGGACTGACCTGCGGCTTCTCGCTCCAATCCGATCACGACTCCAAGCACCGCAGCCAGCACGAGCTGACCAATCGTTTCGAGTTCGTCGGATGTCGTCATCGGTGCATGGTCCTCTCGTCGACCGGAGTTACCGAGCCGCACCTGTTTGACCTTCTGGGAGAATACGGCTCGAAACGCTCGTGTGGAGTGGGCTTCAAAGCGCAGTGGTGCCGTGCTCGCCGGTTCGCACGCGGACGGCATCGTCAACGGGAATCTTGAACACCATCCCGTCGCCGGGCCGGCCGGTCGTGGCCGCCCGTTGAATAGCTTCAACGACACGGTCCGCCAGCGCCGCAGGGACGACTGTCTCCAGCTTGACGAGATCCACTTCGAGAGCGTCGCCTAAAACGCCAGCATCTCGCGGATGCGAGCGCGCAAAAGCATGCACCTTCGACACTGTCACGCCCGGCATATCGGCGATCTCGTGCAGTGCGGCCCTCACGTGGTCGAGTCGCTGGGGCCTGATGATGGCCTTCACCTCGAACATCACAGTTCCACCTCCGGTGTCTCGCGCTCGAACCAGCGGTAGAGCGTCGGGAGGACCAATAATGTGAGCGCCGTTGACGTGATCAGGCCTCCGATCACCACCGTGGCGAGCGGACGCTGCACTTCCGCGCCGGTGCTGGTCGACAGCGCCATCGGCACGAAGCCGAGGCTGGCCACTAACGCCGTCATCAACACTGGACGCAGACGGGTCAATGCGCCTTCCCTAATGGCGGCTTCGATCGGCTGTCCCGCCTCGCGAAGTTGGTTGATGAACGAAACCATGACGACACCGTTCAGCACAGCCACCCCGAACAGCGCGATGAACCCGATGCCCGCGCTCATCGAGAAGTACATGCCGCGCAGGAAGAGCGCGAAGACGCCGCCAGTTATCGCGAAGGGGATTCCCGTGAAGACGAGCGCCGCCTGTTTCAAAGAGTTGAACGTAGTGAACAGCAGCAGGAAGATAATCGCGAACGTTATAGGGACGACGATCATGAGGCGGCGCCGGCCACTTTCGAGATGTTCGTACATCCCACCCCAATTCATCGTGTAACCCGCCGGCAACTGAACCTGCTGCTCGACGAGATCGCGCGCCTCCTCCACGAATGAGCCGATATCCCGGTCGCGGACGTTGACTTCGACCGTGATACGACGCTGCGCATTCTCGCGGCTCACCTCGGCCGGCCCTTCGCGGCTGGTAATACGTGCGAGCTGCCGCAACGGCACGCGCTCGCCATTCGGCGCGCTGACGAGCAGGTTGCCGATGGCGGCGGCGTCCGACCGCACCTCAGGTGGGAAGCGCACGACGAGTCCGAATCGCATGAAGCCTTCGAGGACCGTCGTCGCCTCCGACCCGGCAATCGCGGTCTGCACCACCTGTTGCACATCTGCGACGTTGATCCCGTAGCGGGCGACCGCTCGCCGGTCGACTGCGATCTCAAGCACCGGAAGGCCGGTGAGTTGCTGCACCTTCACGTCCGCAGCGCCAGGCACGGAGCGAACGACGCGGGCGACTTCATTCGCCTCTCTCAGAAGCGTGTTCAAGTCGTCTCCGAAGATCTTGATCCCGACATCCGAGCGCACACCGACGCCTTCGATCAGCTCCATCATCCGGAATTTGATGGGCTGCGAGATTGAGGAGACGACACCGGGAAGCCGTTCGAGGCGTTCTGAGAGCTCGCGCACCAAGTCATCCCGATCGAACCCGGGCCGCCACTCGTCATGGGGTTTGAGGATGGCGTAGGTATCGGCCATGTCCGGTCCCATCGGATCAGTAGCGATTTCCGGCCTGCCGATCCGGCTCACGGTCGTCATGACCTCGGGGAATTCCTTGAGCGTGTTCTCCACCATGGCGGCCTGCCGAACAGCCTCGGTGAGGGACACGCTCTTCAGGCGCATGTGGTTGACAGCGATCGCCCCCTCATCGAGCTCTGGCAGGAACTCGGTGCCCATGAAGAGGAAGAGAACGGCAGCAACTCCGAAGAGTCCGGCCGCAGACCCAACGGTCAGCAGAGGATGATGTGTGACACGATCGAGCGCTCTCGCGTACGCGGCGCTGACTTTCACCAGCACGGGGTGTTCGCGCTCCTCCTTGGGCTCGCGCAAGAAGAGCGCGCACAGCGCAGGAATCAGAGTGAGACTGAGCACGAGTGCCCCGCACAGTGCCAGGATCACCGTGAAGGCCATCGGGCGGAACATCTTTCCCTCAATGCCCGACAACGTCAGGATGGGAATGTACGCCGCGATGATGATGACCATGCCGAACAGCGCAGGCTTGAGCACTTCGACCGCCGCCTGTTTGACGATGGTCATTCGCTCGTCTGGAGGCAACTCGTGCCCAGCCGTGTGACGGCGCTCGGCCAGACGCCGGACCGTGTTTTCCACAATGATGACGGCGCCATCGACGATGAGCCCAAAGTCGATCGCGCCGAGGCTCATGAGATTCGCCGACACGCCGAAATAGTTCATGCCGATAATCGCGACGAGCATCGACAATGGGATCGCGGAGGACACGATCAGTCCCGCTCGGATCTGCAGCAAGAAGAGAAACAGCACGACGATGACCAGCAGGCCGCCTTCAACGAGGTTCGTCGCCGCAGTCCGAATCGTCTTGCCTACGAGTTCGGTGCGGTCGTAGAACGGCTTGATGACGATACCGGGCGGCAGAGATTTCTGGATCTCCTGCAGCCTCGCTTTCACGTCCTCTGTCACAGTGCGGCTGTTCTCCCCCTTCAGGAGCATCGCCATCCCCATGACCGTTTCGCCGTTTCCGTCCCGAGTGGCGGCGCCTTGACGTACCTGGGCGCCGAGCGTCACGCGCGCGACGTCGCGCACGTACACGGGTGTGCCAGCGTGCGAGGCGACGACGATCTCCTCGATATCCTTGACACTTTGAATCAGGCCGATGCCCCGCAAGAGTTGCTGTTCGCCGCCACGTTCCAGGTACGCGCCACCGGCATTGACGTTGTTTTGCTCCAGGGCTTCGAGGATTTGGCGGAGGCTCAGGCCATAGCTGACGAGGCGCGCCGGATCGGCTTGGACTTCGTACTGTTTCTCACGCCCGCCGAAGCTGTTGACCTCAATGACACCGGGTACCGTTCGCAAGCGTGGCTTGATGTACCAATCCAGGATCGTCCTGAGATCCGTCAACGTATCTTGGACGTGCTCCCGGCCGACCGCAGCGTCCGCGGGCAGGACGTCGGCAGAGGCCGCGACCGCCGGATCGCGCTCAACCGTGAACTGATAGATCTCGCCCAGGCCGGTACTAACGGGCGACAACTCCGGCACGACGCCGGCGGGTAGCTCGCGCTCCACCTCGCGCAGTCGTTCCAGTACGAGCTGCCGTGCCCAGTAGACATCGACCGAATCGTCAAAGGTGATCGTCACCTGCGACAAGCCGAACTGGGAAATCGAGCGGATCTCTTGCTTGCGCGGCACGCTGCTCATCGCCACTTCGATGGGGAACGTGACGTACTGTTCCATCTCGAGCGGCGCGAACGCTGGTGCCACCGTGTTGATTTGGACCTGATTACTTGTGATGTCCGGGACGGCGTCAATCGGCAAACGAGTCGCGGAATAGAGTCCGCCCGCAATGAGGATCGCGCCGAGTACGAGCACCAGCACGCGCCAGCGGATGCTGAAAGCGAGAATGTGTTCGATCATGGTGAATCGCGCCGCCCTAGCGGCGCTTCTCCTGTTCCTCTTTTTCTCCACCTTCACCGATCGACGCAGCCTTCAGCTTGCTCTTGAGCATGAACCCGCCCTCCGTGACCACACGCTCGCCGGCCTTGAGACCGACCAGCACCCGAACCCAACCGCCAGTCCCCACGCCCGCGTCCACGACTCGCTTCTCGAAGGTGTCGTCGCCGGTCTGCACAAAGACGACAGTGTCGTCGTCAACCTGCTGCACAGCAGCGGCAGGGATGACCAGCGCGTCGCGCGCGGTGGCCGTGGGGATGCCCATCGTCACGAACATCTGCAGTTTGAGGCGCCCGTCGCGGTTCGGCACTTCACAGCGCACTTTGGCCGTCCGCGTGCTCGAATCGAGCACGTCACTTATGTAGGTGACGCGTCCGATGAATGTCTCACCCGAGTAACTTTCCGTCGTGATCTGCGCCTCCTGGCCGCGCCGAACGGAGGCGATATCCTTCTGGTACAGATCGCCAATAACCCAGACAGTCGAGAGGTCCACAACGGTGAAGAGTTCGCGTTGCGTGTCGACTGCCTCACCCGGCGCGACGTCCGCCGCCGTGACCACGCCGGCAAACGGCGCACGCACGGTCGTGCGCGACCATGAGGTCGCGTCGCCCGAGGACGCGCGCAGCCGCGTGAGCTCATCCGCGGTGAGACCGAAGCGCTGAAGACGGCGCTCAATGTTGGTCATCGCGGCACGAGCGGTTGTCACTTCCGCGAGCGCGCGCTTGTGCTCAGCCTCGCGGCGTTCGTACTCGCCGCGCGACAGACCACCTACGTCGACCAGCTTGGTTGCACGCTCGAGCGCACGTTTCGCAACATCCGCATCCGCGGCGGCACGGTCGACAGCCGCGGCCGCGCTGAGATAGTTGCCAACCAGTTCGCCGACGTCGACGTTGTCGTAGGTCAGCATCGGCTGCCCCGACTGCACGCGATCGCCCACGCGTACGTACACTTCCTCGACGCGACCTGGTGCGAGCAAACGAACGTGCGCCACCCGAGTCTCGTTTGGTGTGACGACGCCAGTGGCCTGGATGACGTCAGCGAACGGTCGCTGCTCAACAGCCAGCACTTTCAGCCCGATGGTGTCCCGCGTGCGCTCGTCGAGCATGATCGCATTCGGCGCTGCCGACTCCGTAGCCTCGCGCTCCGTGGATGCGGGCTCTGCTGTCCTTGAGGACGACCTCCAGCGGCCAACGATGATGATGAACACGACGGCGAGGATCACTCCGCCAATGAGGACGCCGCGGCGACGAGCGGGACGTTCCGATTCCGGTGCCATGTTCACCTCAACTCCGCGCTCAGGGCTGCTTCCAGCGCAGCTCGCGCGACGTAGTGCTCTTTGAGAATCTCCGTATACGCTTTTTGCGTCTCGAGCAGCCGCCGCTGCTCCTGCAACAAGTCCAGCAGCTGAACCTCACCGAGGTCGTAACTCGTACGAATGATCGCGATGGTCTCCTGGGACTGTTTGACGACGTCTTGGCCGAACGCCTCGATCGCCTGGGACGCCGCCACATACTGTGTGTACGCCGCAATCACCTCTGTTCGCACGGACTGCTCGAGAAACTGCCGTCGAAGACTCGCCGCCTGTCGGCGCGCGGTAGAGGTCTCGATATTCCCTTGGTTCCGATTGGCGAACGGCAAGGGAATCGACACGCCGAGTGTCAACACGTGGTCCGTGTCGCGTAGCGGTACGAGCTGGCCCGTGCTCGTGGTGCCGAACTGCGGGAATTGTGATTCCACGCGACCGTAGCGCGCCACGCCAATAACGTCGGGCACACGCTCGGCACGTGCCAAACGGAATTCCGCGTTGGCGCGCTCCTCCTCCGCGCGAGCCGCCTTAAGGTCCGGTCGCTCCGACAGCGCTTTAGCGATCGCCTCGTCCATCGATAGCGCGACGGACGGCTCTCGAAGCTCGCCGCGCAACGTAAGCAACTCGGTGAGGTCGAGGCCCACCGCGAGCTTTAGCCCGGCGACGGCGCGCGCACCGGCGCTCGCAGCAAGCAGGCGGTCGGCGGTCAGCCGGCCGGCTTCGACCTGAAGCAGCGCACGCTCCAACGGTGCCGCCTCGCCCTCCGCCACGCGCCGCTGAGCCACGCGATAGGTACGCTCGGTCAGTTCCGAGACTTCGCCCAGCATCTCGAGGTTACGTCCCGCAGCCAGCGCCTCTGCGTACCGCACCTTGACGTCCGCTCTGAGCAGCCGTTCGCGATCGGCCACCTGCAACTCGGCAATCTCGACACCCACACGGCCCACATCGATGCGCCGATCGCGCTTGCCCCCGAGCTCGAAGGTGTGGGCGTAACCAATCTCGATCTCATTTTCACCAGGCGAGCCGAGCGGTCGGCCGGTGCCAATGGTGAAGTCCAGACCGGGATTGGGTCGCAACCGCGTCTGCGTCAAAAGCCCGCGCGCCGCCGCGATCTCCTGGCGGACGGATAGCAAGTCGACATTTCGCGCCAGCGCGAGCTGCAGCAGTTCCTCGACATTCACCTCGCGTCCCTGTTTTTGCGACTGCGTCGTGGGCACATTGATTGCCGCGAGCAGACCCATTTGTCGCATAACGGGTTCCGCCGCCGCCGCATCTTGAGCGCTGGACTGGGCTCCAGGTGGATCAGCCGCCGTCACAGCTTGTGCGGTCGCGATAGACGGAGCGATCGCAGGGACGCCGATGGCGAACACAACGATCGCCGCGCATAGCTCAGTGCGCATGAAACCTCCGAAATCATTCGTACGGAACGAACCACACCAGCACTGTCGCTGGGTGTAATGAGTTGAATTTAGATGAAACGAGTCAGGACAGCCGGGGCGGGTGATCGATGTCGAAGGCTGGAGCGAGCGGAGGTAGGACGACGCGATACTCAGGAGCTGTCTTGGCCACTGGCGTCAGAGAACCTGACACGTCGGAGGCCACAGCGACTAAGCCTGTGGAACAGGCGCCGCAGGCACTGGACGCGGACCCTTGCGAGGGCAGGTTCGACGATCGATGTCCCTCACTGTCGGCGTTGAGGCAGAGCACCGGACACAGACCAGCATCGAGGGTCACGAACAACGCCAGGAGCAACGCAAGAATGCGGGTCTTCGGCACCGCTGAGCCTACGCAACAATCTTACATCAGAGGGAAGTAAATTTCGTTCCCGAACGCGCCCGGCGGGTATCAACCACGCTAGCAACCCCTACACCGGGCAGAGCGCTCAGTGCGTCAACACGTGCGGGCCGCTGCGGCTGAAGGCTTCCGAAATGCGTCAGCTCAAAGTATTCCTGCGGACGTTGAGTGTGCCAGTCCGGGTCAACGGACACCTCCAGTCAGGCCGATTCAGTGAGCCCAACCGTAGACCTCGTCATTACTGGCGGCGGCAGCGCCGCACTCGCTGCGGCGTCCGATGCTCTGCAGCGCGGCCAGTGCGTCCTCGTCGTGTTGCGTGCTGGCGATGCGCGAGTGGGGCGAGGTTTTCGTCGACGCCTCCGCACGGCAGCGAACGCAGGCGGCAGCCGCGTGACGGTGATGACGAATGCCGAAATCGTCTGCGTGGACAGAGTCGATAGCGTTGAAGCGGCCATCATCCGTTACGTGCGGACGGGACGCCTGTGCGCTGCAAAAGACGTCCGCGTTCTTATCATCCGACGGCTCCACGACGTCTGCACGTGCCGGACGATGACCAATTTCACTTGGGTCGGTAATGTTCCTTCGGGCGCCAATCATCTCCGCCCACCCGGGTTCTGCTGCGTTCGTTCGAGCTGGTTTTATGCAAGCCGGCCCCAAGCGCCCGCACGCGGAGCCGGCCTGGTTAGCGCTTACCCGGCGGTCTGCGGTTGCCGTTGTTCGGCCGCGGCAGCTCGGGCCCTGTTGGCAGACTCGCGCGACGACTTCGCGAGCCCCTCGCAGTGAACGGCCAGCGCAGCAAAGCTTCCGGATCGATCGTTCGCGTGGCCCCGATAGCTTTGCGCCATCGCGTCGTGTCGCCGCGCGTCTCTCGTGTACTTCTCGGCAAGGCCGCTAAAGTACTCTTCGAGAACCCTATGGTCGGCGGCCGTGCGTGCCCCGGCTGTCAGCTCGCGGAGCTGTGCGTCGGTCGGTGCGGGCGCTCCTTCGCCGTTCTCAAACCCTGCGCTGTTCGCAGGAGTCTGCGAGGTCAGGCCGGCAGCAAGACGGCCGTGGTGGGCGGACAATTCGCGGAGGATTGTGACCGACTGTGCCGCCGCGTCGGCGAGTCGCACGTGGCGAACCCCTGGGCTCACCGCCGGAGGATGATTCGGGTTGCCGGTGACCACTTGGGCCATGGCCTTGTGCCGCTGCGCGTCCACCGCATAACTGTCGGCGAGCGCGGCGAAGTGGTCACGCAACCGTGCGTGATCGTTGGGCTGTGCGCGAGCGACGAGCTCCTTTACTTCGATGCTCGTCAACAACGCCGTTCGATCTTGTGCGGCAGCTCCCGTTGCGATGGCTACCAGCGCGAGACCAGCGAAAAACGTACGGGAAAAGATCGTTCTCATGACAATCACCTTTCTCTCTAAACACTGACAAACGGACTCGTAATGCGCGCGCCGGGCGATGCACACGACGCGCACAAGAGGCACATTGAGAGAGGTGGATTAGAGTCGGAGAACTGTTGGCGGCTTCTGATGGCCCGGCGGCGGTTCAGTGTGGGCAAAGACACGTGCCACTCGGCCCGTCTCGAGAGCTGCGCTGAACAACGCGTGAGGAAGCGCCACATCGACATGCGCAATTGCGCGCCCCACCCGTTCGCGCTGACTGTCCTCGCGCACGACGGGCGCGGTCACCATCGATTCGGCGCACGTCCGCGGGTCCGTGACGCCGCTCGCGGACTGGGGCATTGATGTGGGGCACGGCGAGCCGCACCAGAGGAGGCACGCAGCCGTCGCGGCCGGCGTACCGGCCAGCGTCAAGACGATCGTTACGGCTGCAGCGCGAATCATGGCTCTATCTGTTAGACGCAAACACCCGGACGGCATTACACGTCAGGCTCAGCCTGGAGACACCGCGGACAAGCACGACAATAAGCGCGACGACAGCGACGACCGCTCCAAGCATCCGCACGATTCCGGGCCGTCATCCCCCATGGTGTTCATCACAGTCCTGCTTACTTCCCAGTTGGTGGACGGGCGTTCCAGGCTCAGTTACCGTGGCTGGCAAACACTCGTGTTTGGCCATCCTTGTCAAACGCCAGGACGTCAAATGGCTGTGCCTTGCGGCCCGGCATCTCCATCCCTGGTGAACCGATTGGCATCCCCGGCACGGCGAGTCCGACGATTGCCGGTCGTTCTTTGAGTAGTCGCTGGACGTCAGCGGCCGGCACATGACCTTCCACCACGTAACCGTTCACGACAGCCATATGGCATGACTGCACCCGACGCGGAACTCCGTGTTTCGCCTTGAGGTCAGCCAGATCCTCCCGGTTCGTGGTGCGGACGGTAAATCCATTCGCTTGCAGGTGCTCGACCCACTTGCTGCAACAGCCGCAGGTCGCGCTCTTGTAGACCTCGACTGTCGGCTTCTGTTGCTGCTGGCCGACGATGGTTGCCGCAGTGCCAATCACGAACACCGACAAAACTAAGCCAACAATGCGTGTCATGTTCTCCTCCACGTTGACCGACTCGTGAGCCGCTTCTCTAAACCGCCATGCTCGAGACCTTCAGCCGTCCCTTGCGCAACGCCCGCATTTTCATGATGTAGAAGATCACGGGCGTGATGATGAGCACGTGAATCGTCGAGGTGATCATTCCGCCGATGATCGGCGCGGCAATCGGTTTCATCACGTCCGAGCCCACGCCCGCGCTCCACATGATCGGCACGAGACTCGCCATCACGACCGTGACCGTCATCAGCTTCGGGCGGAGCCGCAGTACGGAGCCGTCGATCGTCGCCTGGAGCACGTCGCTTCCGCTGATCTCGCCGCCTTGGCGTAGCCGCTTGTCGAGCGCCTCGTGCAGATACACGACCATGACAACGCCCGTCTGGACAGCCACGCCGTAGAGCGCGATGTAGCCGACCCATACCGCGACCGAGAAGTTGTAGCCGAGCAGCCACTGCAGAATGACGCCGCCGGTCATCGCGTAGACGACCGAGAGCATCACGATGGTTGCCTCTGAGGCGGAGTGAAACGTCATGTACAGCAGCATGAAGATGATGAAGAACACCAGCGGAATGAGCACCTTCAGCCGTTCGCGCGCTCGGACTTGGAACTCGTACTGTCCCGTCCACTGCAGCGTGTATCCCGTGGGCAGCTGAAGGTCGCGCGCAATCGCCGCCTTCGCGACGTCCACGTAGCCGCCAATGTCGGTGGTGACCGTGTCGACGTAGACATACCCGGCCAGTTGCGCGTCCTCGTCACGCACCATCGCTGGACCCGTGGTCATAGAAATCTCCGCGAGCTGACCGAGTGGGATGCTTGCGCCCATCGGTGTCTTGACGAGCATGCGCTGCAGCGCGGGCACACTCTCCCGGAAGGCACGCGAGTAACGGACGTTGACCGGATAGCGTTCTCGTCCTTCGACGGTCTGCGTGACGTTTTCGCCACCGAGAGCGGACTGGATCACGTCCTGAACATCCTCGATCGTGAGCCCGTGCCTGGCAATGGCCTGACGATCGATACGAATGTCGGTGAAATAGCCCTGGGATACCCGTTCGGCGTACACGCTCCTCGTGCCAGGCACCTGCTGGAGAATGCGTTCGACCTGTTGCCCCAATCCTTGAATCACATTGAGATCCGCCCCGAAGATCTTGATGCCCACTGGCGTCTTGATCCCGGTGAGGAGCATGTCGAGACGATTGCGAATCGGCTGCGTCCAGACGTTCGGGAACCCAGGGAACTGCAGCGACGCGTCCATATCCGTTTGGAGCTGCTCAAACGTCATGCCAGCCCGCCACTGGTCTCGGGGCTTCAAGGTCACGATCGTGTTCACCATTCCCATCGGTGTGTTGTCCGTCGGCGTCGTCCCGCGGCCGACGGTCCCGAACACCTGCTCAACCTCAGGTACGTTCCGTAGCAATTTGTCTTGCACTTGGAGCAATCGTGTCGCTTCAGTGATCGACATGCCTGGCGGTGAGGTGGGCATGTACAGCATTGAGCCTTCGTACAGCGGCGGCATGAACTCGCTCCCGATCACGAACAGCAACGGAATCGTCAGCGGCACCACCGCAAAGTTCAGAAGAAGTGCCGTCCACTTGAACCGCAACGCCGTACGAAGGATGGGTTCATACAACCACGTGAACGCGCGCGACACAGGATTGGCGGACTCCGGTTTCAGCCGACGGCCCCTGATGAAGATCGTCATCAGCACCGGCACCAGCGTGATCGAGAGGAGCGAGGCGAGCACCATTGCCGAGGTTTTGGTGAACGCCAGCGGTCTGAACATCCGGCCTTCCTGCGCTTCGAGCAGGAACACCGGCACGAACGAGACGATGATGATGGCGAGGGAAAAAAAGATCGCCCGAGCGACTTGCTTGGCCGCTATAACAATCACACGCGGCTGATCGTCGTAGCCGACCGGCTCCTCTGGCTCGGAGACGTGGCGATACGCGTTTTCCACCATCACGATCGACGCGTCCACCAAGACGCCGATGGCGAGCGCCAGCCCGCCGAGCGACATGATGTTGGAGTTGACATCGAGGTAGTACATCGGGATGAACGACCCGACGACCGCAATCGGCAATGCCAGAATCGGCACCAGTGCCGACCGGAAGTGAAAGAGGAACACCAGAATCACGAGCGACACGACGATCGCTTCCTCTATCAGCGTGCGCCGCAGAGTACCGATGGATTCGTTGATGAGACCTGACCGGTCGTACGTGGGCACGATGCGCACGCCCTCAGGCAACGAGGGTTGTACCTCCTTGAGCTTGGCCTTCACTCGGTCGATGACACGGAGCGCGTTTTCGCCAAACCGCATCACCACGATCCCGCCGACCACTTCGCCTTTCCCATCCAGTTCGGCAACACCCCGACGGATATCCGGTCCCAGTTGAACGTCGGCGACGTCTCCAACCCGAACCGGCGTCCCCTTCGCATTGGCGCCGAGCGACACGCCGGCGATGTCGTCGAGCGACGTGAGATAGCCGCGCCCCCGGACCATGTACTCACGGCCCGAGAACTCCAGAAGCCTTCCCTCGACCTCGTTGTTGCTCGCGCGAATGGCGTGCACGACGTCTTTGACCGACTTGTCGTACGCCGCCAGCTTGTTCGGATCCAAGTTCACTTGGTACTGCTTCACGAAGCCGCCAATGCTCGCGACCTCGGCAACTCCATCGACCGAGGCGAGCGCATAGCGCAAGAACCAGTCCTGGACCCCGCGGAGGTCCGCGAGGTTGTGATGGCCGGTCTCATCAACGAGCGCGTACTGGAAGACCCAGCCGACGCCGGTAGCATCCGGACCGATCGTCGGATTGCTGCCCTCCGGCAACCGGCCCCGAATGCCCTGCAGGTACTCAACCACGCGACTGCGCGCCCAGTAGATGTCTGTGCCGTCTTCGAAGATGACGTAGACGTACGAGATGCCGAAGTCGGTGAACCCGCGCACCGTCCGTACACGCGGCGCCGATAAGAGAGCCGTGACGATGGGATACGTAATCTGATCCTCGATGATGTCTGGGCTGCGGCCCATCCACTCGGTCGAGACAATCACCTGCACATCGGAAATGTCCGGTACCGCGTCGAGCGGCGTCACGGTCATCGCCCAGATGCCCCACAACGTGAGGACCACGGTGCCGGTGAACACAAGGAACCGATTCCCCGCACACCAATCGATGATTCGGCTGATCATGTTCGTCTCATCGCTAGCGGCTCCCCTCAGACGCTGAGCGCACTACTGCGCCGTCACAGGGAACTTTTTCGATCCGATCTCCTTCCCCGCACGTTTGACCATGACGGTGACGTCCCACTTGCCGGCCATCATGACTTGCCCGGTTCCGATGTACATGCCTTCTTTCTGATGCTTGAGCGTCACGTTGTTCTTCATCTCCGGCATCGCGCCCATCTTCGGCATGAAGAACATCGCGGTCACTTCGGCGTCCGTGATCGGCTTTCCGGCCGCGTCCTTCACCATCACCTCGAAGGTGTTGTCGCCCGTCTTCGGTGGGCTCGGTTTGCTGGTGAGCATGATGTCGACGGTCGGCTTCTTACTGGCCGCCGACTGCGCTGCAGCCTGAAGCGGAATGGCAATCGTGATCGCCAGAGCGATCGCCGCGCCTGCTGCCGCGACACCGAATCTGCAGTTGCTGTGGACTCTCTGCGTGCTGATGTGCAACATCGTCATCTCTCCTGTTCCTGTTATCTCGCCACCACGGCGAGTTGCTTCCGCCCCATTTGTTGTCCGCCCTTCGCGACCGTGACCGTTGCCTCCCATCGGCCGGCCATCATCACTTGCCCCGCCCCCCGGTAAACGCCGCCACCGACGTGCGGCAACTTCGTCTCGTTCCGCATCGCCGGCATGTTCATCGTCGGCATCGCCGGCATGAACAGCTGTACCGACACGTCCGCGTCCGTGACCGCTTGCCCGCTCGCGTCCTTTACCCCGACTTCGAAGACACTCTCGCCCGTTTTCGGAGGATCCGGCTGCGTGCGGAACACAATGTCGAGCGTGGGCCCACCGGTGGGGGGCCCGCCTTGGGCCCCCTTCGGCGCCTCGTAGTTCTGCAGCCCCGCGCGCAGCTGGCTTTCCGAATCCAGGAAGAACGTGGCACCGGTCGCCACTTGCTCGCCTTCCTTCACGCCTTCGAGGATCTCGATGCG